>CANQCD010000029.1 GCA_947589455.1 uncultured Lachnospiraceae bacterium
CCGTTGAATCGCCCGTCTCATATAACGACATGGTATCCATCCGGATTTTACTGATTCTTGCCGTACCGCTATGCAGGATTCCTTTATGATTTGGCGTTGCAGAGCCGGTCAGGATATATTTCCCCTTTCTGTTGTCTTTATCCACTTCAAACCTTACTGCATCCCAAAGAGGCGGAACCTCCTGCCACTCGTCTATCAGGCGCGGCAACTCACCGTTTAACACCAGATCCGGACTGATCTGCGCCATTGTCCTTGTCTGAAAATTATTTTCCGGATTCCCAACAAACGCAGCGCTCTCTGCCCTGCTCCTGGCAGTCCACGTCTTCCCACAATATTTAGGACCTTCAATGCATACTGCGCCAAAGGTCTGCAGATATTCATCAAATTGCTTTTCTACCAATCTGGTCTTATATCCCTCTGGTATGAGCATAGCGATTCACCTCCTGTCTAAGTATGATTATATCCCAGATTTTCTTACTTTGTCAATTTGATTCCGCAGTTTTCACCATTTTCATTCCGCAATTTTCGCCGTTTTCATTCCGCAGTTTTCGCCATTTTCATTCCGCAATTTTCGCCGTTTTCATTCCGCAGTTTTCATCATTTTCATTCCGCAATTTTCGCCGTTTTCATTCCGCAGTTTTCACCATTTTCATTCCGCAGTTTTAATAATAGATTAGACCGTTACGTTCTTTTTTATTCCAGGTAATTGCGAAACGCTTCAAAATAGCGTATTGTGAGCCCTCGGTACTTAAGATGGCGCATAGCGGCGTCTAAGTACCGTTTACGCGGCGAGACACAGCGAATATCTGTATTGATTTTGAGCAGACTGCTAAGGTGATCATAAACGATATCGAATAGATTTTATGTTTCCTGGGGCGCTTCAGCGTACCCAGTTGCCGTCTGCTCCTTTGTGTTTCCAGGAATCCGCCGCCTTCTGGTAGCTGCTCACCGAGAGATACTGCCAACTGCTTTCCGTCTTCAGGGAGCGGTAAATCTTCTCTAAGCCGACCCAATGCCTATTGTGGTCAGGGTCGCCAGAATCCGCCAAAAAAATCTTGTCCCTGTCTTTCTCATAGAGAAATACCGTCACATAGTGTCCCGGAGTATCTTTCCAATAGCAGGTAGAATCCGCGCTGCACACCAGGACAATCGCCGCCTTGCTTTTTGCAATGTCTCGCTGAAATTCCCTATATGTCCCCGGCTTTTTCTGCACTTTGCATTGAAAGCCAAGTGAAGTGAGCGTCTCGCGCAGATATCCCCAGTCAATGGCGCCTCCGCCAATATAATTTGTCGTTTTTTTTGCATATTGGTACGCGTCCACCGGCGTACAGCGGTACTGCGTGAGAGAAGAATAAATGTTTGCAATACAACACAGGCCGCATCCGAAGCCGCCGAAAGAACCTCCATCATAAAAAGACACGCCCCACTCGCCTGACCATTGCAATCTCCTGCCCCAGGACTTTGGTCCCTGCAAAAAAGAATAGATTTTCTCCTCCGGTTTTTTTGTCGGCGCCGCCGTTGACACAGGTTTCTTTGTCCGCTTTGCCGCCGTTGGACTGGTTGTTTTTACTGTCACATGATCAGACATCGTCTCTTGCGCAGCATTGTCTGGCAATTTTTTTTGGACAACAAACGCAATGCACAGCATTACAATTACCAACAAAAAAGCCGTCATGCTGTTTTGCCTTTTTCTGACAGTTTCCGATATCTGCATCAGTACCTTTTTTAACGAAAACTTAGTTCCTTTGTCTGCCATTGATACCTCCTTCCAAAAAGGAATAGCGCGCAAGCTGCCCTAAAACAAGCCTGCGCGCCGATTTTAACAGACTATGAATTGTAATTTAAGATTACAGTTCAATCGTAACACTGGCAGAGCCCGCTGCTGCATCCACAGTCTTTCCTCCGGCGGTCACTTTAAAGCTCTTGTCCGTTGCCGTATAAGATACTGTAATCGTATTTCCTTTTCTCTCTGCCCTGATATCTGTCAGTTTATTTGATTCACTGTCATATACCGTCGCTTCTGCCGTCTTTCCATCCTCCAGGCCATAGATCACTGCCTCTGCATCCTGCAGGTAATCATAGACAACCGTCATCTTATCTTCTGCGTCAAAATTACCATAGACAACAATGCTGTTTGGACGTGCTAAGATCGGCGTCTGGAAATAATCACATTTTCTGGTGTAATATTTTCCGCCGGTATAAGTCTCTCCGCTCTGGATATCCGTCCAGGTGCCGCAATCCGGCACATAAAACTCCGCAGTCCCCTCTTCATTCATAACCGGCACAATGCACAGATTATCGCCCAGCATATACTGCTGGTCAAGATATTTACAAGCCGTATCGCCGGTAAATGCGATTACCATAGAGCGCATCATCGGGATACCGGTAATATGCGTCTTGTTTGCCTGTGCCCACAGATATGGCATCATCTTTCCTTTCAATACCGTATAATGGCGAAGCACATCACATGCTTCCGTATCGTCTCCCTCATCATATACCCAAGGCACTCTGTAAGAGGTAGAACCATGCAGGCGGCTGTGGGTAGACAGCAGGCCAAACGCACACCATCTCTTGTAAACATCCGCCGGCGCCGTTGCCTCAAATCCGCCCATATCATGAGAGAAGAAGCCAAAGCCGGAAGAGCACAGGGATAAGCCGCCGCGAAGCGTCTCTGCCATTGCAGAATACTCAGCATAGCAGTCGCCTCCCCAGTGTACCGGGAATTTCTGTCCGCCCACCGTTGCGCTGCGGGCAAAGAGGCAGGCTTTATCCTTTCCATAATATTCCTCCAGCGCTTCAAATACACACTTGTTATATAGATAAGTATAGTAGTTATGCATTTTGATTGGATCCATACCATTATAATATTTTACTTTTGTCGGAATCCTCTCGCCAAAGTCTGTTTTAATATTATTGACGCCCATATCAAACAGCTTCTTTAACAATCCTTTAAACCAGACACATGCCTCCGGGTTTGTGAAATCCACGATTGCCATAGCCGGCTGCCACATATCGCACTGGAATACGCTTCCATCCAGATTTTTAATAAAATAGCCTTTTTCCTTTCCCTCGTCAAACAGTTTTGACTGCTGTCCGACATAAGAATTGATCCAAACACAGATCTCAAGCCCCTTATCGTGCAGCCTCTTTAACATTCCCTCCGGATCCGGGAACATATCCTTATCCCATTCAAAATTACACCACTCGTACTCTTTCATCCAGAAGCAGTCAAAATGGAATACCTGCAGCGGTATCTTGCGCTCCGCCATTCCGTCGATAAAGCTGTTGACCGTCTCCTCGTCATAGCTTGTCGTAAAGGAGGTAGAAAGCCACAAACCAAAGGTATACGCTGGCGGAAGGGCAGGTTTGCCAGTCAGCGTCGTATAATTTACTAACACATCTTCCAGATTTTCGCCGCCAATCACAAAATACTCCAGCTCTTCTCCCGGTACGGTAAAGGATACCTTAGAAACCGTGTCGGAATTTACCTCAAAGGAAACCTTGTCAGAGCTGTTGACAAGAACGCCGTACCCCTTAGAGGAAATATAAAACGGCACCGTCTTGTAGCTCTGGTCGGAACAGGTACCGCCATCGCAGTTCCATGTCTCAATCGTCTGCCCATTCTTTACAAACGGAGTAAATTTCTCGCCAAAACCATAAATGCACTCGCCGATATCCGTCTTTAACTGCTCGCGCAGATACGTTGTGTGGGCGTCCTGCGGATAATTGAAAAACTGGTCGTCCTCCTGCATCTGCATACGGGCGTTTGCCGCATACTGGCTTTCTGAAATAATCGAAGTAGAGCGCCATGCGCCGCCGGTCAGGAGTTTGTCCTTATAATAAAACATTACTTCCCATTCTTCCGCCTGTTTAATAACAACTTTTGTATTTCCGGAAATCAGTTCGTATTTGTCACCCGACTGCCTGATCTCCGGTGTATAACCTGTATCCTCATTCAGTTCATAACGCGGAATATTATCAAGACCGCCCCTGTAATGGTCAATATGCACCTTGATCACATTCTCAGAAGTAGAAGAATATGTAATCTCCAGGTTCGGTCCGCCTAACGTCATCCCTCTGTTTTTTACAACATAAGGCGTCGCCAGAACCTTGATCGCATTCTCCGTCGTCTCAATTTTGTACGCCTGTGAAGCGTAGTCTACACCATACCCCTTTTTGCTTAACCAAAAGCCGTCTGCTACTTTCATAAAGTAACTCTCCTTTCCAAATCATTAAAATTTAGGCGTTTGCAAAACTTCAATTTACACTAATATATTATAGTTTTTCTGTCGTTTCGCAGATTGCCTCTTATTAAATTTCAGGCGTCTGCGAAACATAATGTCCCGCAAACTGCCTGGTAAAATCAAAATACTGTTATTTCCAAACAGATTTCGGCTTGAGATCGTCTTACAGCAATCTCAAATTTTTTGTTATGCTATGACAACCAACTAGTAAAAGTATAGTATGTTTTTGCCGTGAAGTCTATAACTATTGCCATTATTTTTGACACTATTTTGATATCTGACATCCACAGAACCTATTTGGCCAGTTCCCAGACCGTCCCTTCCCTGGTGTCTTTGATCGCAACCCCCTTCGCCAGCAGTTCATCGCGGATCGCGTCAGCTTTTGCAAAATCCTTTGCTTTTTTTGCTTCTTTCCTCTCTGCCAGCTTTTTCTCCACAAAAGCGGCAAGTTCACTGTCCGCTTCCTTTTTCTCTGCCTTCCTTAAAAGGTCAAGTCCCAGGACTGCGTCAAATTCCCCGATCAGCTTTCTCTTGCTGGCGTCATTTAACTCTGCTTTCAGCACGTCATACACAACGGTAACTGCCTGGGACGTATTCAAATCTGCGGCAAGCGCCCTGGAAAATGCCTCTCTGTATTCCTGCATCTCCTCCTGCTGCAGCTCTCCGCTTTCCTGCAGGGAAGACGTCTTTTTCACAAGTTTTTCATACGCCGCCTTCGTATTATCTAAAACATCATAGTTAAATTCCAACGGTTTCCGGTAATGAGACTGCAGGCAGAACATACGGTAAACCATCGGGCTGTACCCCTTGCTTTCCAGCAGGGAGAGCGTCAGAAAATCCCCTTTTGATTTGCTCATCTTTCCTGAAGTATCATTCAGGTGCAGGACGTGGAACCAGTGATTACACCATTTATGTCCCAAAAACGCCTCGCTCTGGGCAATCTCATTCGTATGGTGCGGGAAAACATTGTCAATACCGCCGCAGTGGATATCCAGCCTGTCTCCCAGATGCTTGATGCAGATGGCGGAACACTCAATATGCCATCCCGGATATCCCATCCCCCACGGGCTATCCCATTTTAGTTCCTGATCTTCAAATTTAGACTTCGTAAACCAGAGTACAAAATCCGTTTTATTCTTTTTGTTTTGATCCTCTTCCACATCTTCCCTGACGCCAACCATCAAATCCTCTTCCTTCTGATTTGACAAGACATAATAATCCTCCAGCTTGCCGGTATCAAAATAAACGTTGCCGCCCGCCGTATAGGCATACCCGATATCCACCAGCTCTTTGATCATCCTGATAAATTCCGGGATACAGTTTGTCGCCGGCTCCACAATATCCGGTGTTTTTATATTCAGCTTTTCACAATCGGCAAAAAAAGCATCCTTGTAAAACTCTGCGATTTCCATGACTGACTTATGTTCTCTTTTTGCCCCCAGCAGCATTTTATCTTCCCCGCTGTCTGCATCGCTTGACAAATGCCCGACATCTGTAATATTCATCACTCGCGTGACATGGTATCCCACATATCTCAGGCTTTTTTCCAGCACATCCTCCATAATGTAGGTTCTCAGATTGCCAATATGCGCAAAATGGTATACAGTCGGCCCGCAGGTATACATCTTTACCCGTCCTGGTTCATTTGGTTCAAAAGGTTCCGTCTGCCTGGTTAATGTGTTATACAAATTCATCGTTACCATCCCTAACCTCCTTACTGCAAATACGATTTAAAATCCCTCAACAGAAACCACACTCCGCTGCTATATGCAATTCCCCCTAAAATTACTTATTCTATACTTTACAGGATTTTACAATATTTCGCAAGCTTTACAGAAAGTTTTAAGAATTTATAACAAACCTTTAGAATTATAAGCTTTCTCCCTGTTTTTGGCGTCCCCTGGCCGATAAGATCCCGCCTATTTTCCCACTTTCCCTGGCAGTCAGAGACTTCCATCCCGTCTCTACGACCTTGTCAAAAAGTCCCAGTTCCAGGGCAATCTCCCATTTTTCCTGCTCTTCGCTTTCCAGCAGCCGGATATCCTCTGGACTCTTTACTTCAATTTTTTTCTTTTTTCCCATATTGATCCTCATTTCCGAGCGAATCCTGTTCGCTCTTACGACTTGTCGTGAAGGCAGCGATACAACCACGGTATTATTATGTCCTTTGTTTCCAAACATAATCCTCAAAAAAAGCCGATAACACAGCGGCAACACACGAAAAGGAAAAAATTAGCGCTTTGCCCCTGCACTCCGCTGCATTTCAATGCCATCCTTTAGGAGACTTACCATTTCCCAGCCCATGAAAAATCCGTTATCCATGCAACAAAAAAGAAATCTGTCATCAGATGCTTGAAAAATCACACAAAACATACTATACTTGATATATATACGTTCTGACCTTGGAAAAATAAGGGATTTTGATAAGATGGAGGTACAATAATGAGCCAGAAAAAAAATAATACCAGCTTTTCTTTATTAAATCAGGAAGAGATTGATACCCTGATTGATTTCCTTACCACAAAGAAAAATACGATCAACAGCGATACGTTAAGCCAGACCAGCATTGACAAACTGATCATGCTGTTTCAGTCAGACAAAGACCGTCTTGCACTGAATTATGCAATGGCATTCCGTGATTTGGATTCCTCCCTGTTAAAGAAATTAGATTTCAGAAACAGCATCTCCGAAGTCTGCGAACTTCGCTGCAGCATTGATGAAAACACAAAACAGCTTATTTTAACCGCTTATAACCAGGAAACAGGAAAGAAGCTTGTTCTGACTCCAAAGCTGATCAACAGCGAAGACGGTGAAGAATGGGGCTTTTCTATGCCGCCAACCTTCTTTAACCACATTGCCTATGCATTATCACTCAAATACACGCAGGAGACTTATGATTTTATATGCAACGTCTATGCAGAGCATAACTTTGGCAGTGCATCGCATAAGATTCCGGAAATGTATCTGTTATCCAATGACGTCCTTTTAGACTGCCTGTTGTAAAGTATAACTTGATTCTTTTTTGCAAGCAAAAGAATGTCCGGAGGTTCGATTCTTTTCCGGACATTCTTTTTATTTCTTTTTTTGCCGTATCGCGGGCCATATCCTTTATATCATGATGTGGCGCTCTGCCCGTCTAACGCAGAAAGCTCTTCCTCCACCTTCTGCATCATTGCGGTATATTTCTGAAGCTTCTCCCGTTCCCCGGCAACTTTTGCCTCCGGAGCTTTACTCAAAAATTTCTCATTGCTCAACATACCGTTTACGCGCTTTAACTCGCCCTCAAGACGCTTCTTTTCCTTTTCCAGGCGTTCCCTTTCCTTGTCAAAGTCGACCAGGTCGGCAAGCGGCATATAGGCAGTTGCCTTATCGACAACAACAGAGACTGCATTCTCTTCCACGCCGGACTTATCCATCTGGACCGATAATTCAGAGGCGGAGATCAAATGGCGGTATGCGCCCGACAGCTCTTTTAAAGTCTCACAGGAAGCGGCGTCATCCGCCACAATATACACCTGTGCCTTCCTCGACGGCGCAACATTCATCTCCGTGCGCACGTTCCGGATTCCGCGGATCAGATTTTTCATCAGCTCCGCCTTCTTCTCCACAGCTGCATCCGCCCACTCTTCCGAAAATACCGGCCAGTCAGAGATCATAATAGATTCCTCCTCCGGCTCCAGCGTACAGAAAATCTCCTCCGTGATAAACGGCATATACGGATGGAGCAGCTTCAGCGATATCACAAGCACCTTTTTCAACGTCCAGAACGCGGCGTTTGCAGAGACTGGATCGCTCTCCTTTGCAAAAAGCCTTGGTTTTACCAACTCAATATACCAGTCGCAAAATTCCGTCCAGATAAAATCATAGATTTTCTGGACAGCGATTCCGAGCTCGTATTTTTCCATGTTCTCCGTGACTTCTTTTACCAATGTATTAACCGCCGATAAGATCCAGCGGTCGGTTAGCTCCAGCTCCTCCCTGGCAGGCTCTGTAACCGTATTGTCTCCCAGATGCATCATAATAAAACGGGAGGCATTCCATACCTTATTTGCAAAATTCCGGCTCGCTTCCACACGCTCCCAGTAGAAACGCATATCGTTCCCCGGCGCGTTCCCTGTAACCAGCGTAAAACGCAGAGCATCCGCGCCATATTTGTCAATCACCTCAAGCGGATCGATCCCATTGCCAAGGGATTTACTCATTTTCCGTCCCTGCGAATCCCTGACCAGCCCATGGATCAGAACCGTGCGGAACGGAACCTTGCCGGTATGCTCAATCCCTGAAAACATCATACGGATTACCCAGAAAAGTATAATGTCATACCCAGTAACCAGCGTGCTGGTCGGATAAAAATAATCCATCTCCTCTGTCTTCTCCGGCCAGCCCAATGTAGAAAACGGCCAAAGCGCAGAAGAAAACCAGGTATCGAGCGTATCCGGATCCTGCCGCATCGGCTTGCCGCATTTCGGGCAGGTCGGATTTTCTTCCTTTGTGACCACCATCTCATTGCAGCAGTCACAGTAAAATGCAGGAATCTGATGTCCCCACCAAAGCTGGCGTGAAATACACCAGTCGCGTATATTCTCCAGCCAGTGGTAATACGTCTTGTCAAAATGAGGCGGCACAAATTTTGTCTCGCCTTTCTTGACCGCTTCAATCGCCGGTTTTGCAAGTTTTTCCATTGCGACAAACCACTGTTTGGACACCCTCGGCTCCACCGTCGTACCGCAGCGGTAGCAGGTTCCTACATTATGGGCATGATCCTCTGTCTTGAGCAGAGCTCCTTCCGCCTCTAAATCCGCCACGATTGCTTTCCTCGCCTCATAGCGGTCCATGCCGGCATACTTTGGATAATCTTCTACGATTTTTGCATCGTCTGTCAATACATTGATGACCGCAAGGTTATGGCGAAGCCCCACCTCAAAATCGTTCGGATCGTGCGCCGGCGTAATCTTTACCACACCGGTACCAAATTCCATATCAACATATTCATCCGCAATAATCGGAATCTCACGGTGCACCAGAGGCAGATCCAGTTTCTTCCCGATCATGTCGCGGTAACGCTCATCATCCGGATGGACAGCGACTGCCGTATCTCCGAGCAGCGTTTCCGGACGCGTCGTAGCAAGGTCAATATATCCCGTGCCATCGGTTGTCTTATAACGCAAATGCCAGAAATGCCCCGCCTGGTCTTCATATTCCACCTCTGCGTCAGAAATAGACGTCAGACATTTCGGACACCAGTTTATGATCCGCTCACCGCGGTAGATAAGTTCTTTATTGTAAAGCTTTACGAAGACTTCCTTTACTGCCTTGCTGCAGCCCTCATCCATCGTAAAGCGCTCCCTGTCCCAGTCACAGGAAGAACCGATTTTTTTCAGCTGCTCCACGATCCTGCCGCCATACTGTTTTTTCCAGTCCCAGACATGACCCAGAAACGCTTCTCTTCCAATCTCTTCCTTTGAGATCCCCTGCTCTCTTAATTTTTCGACTACTTTTGCCTCCGTTGCGATCGAAGCGTGGTCAGTCCCCGGCACCCACAGCGCCTCGTATCCCTGCATCCGCTTAAAGCGGATCAGGATATCCTGCAGAGTGTTGTCCAGGGCATGTCCCATATGGAGCTGTCCGGTGATGTTCGGCGGCGGCATAACAATCGTAAACGGCTTTTTGTCCCTGTTTACCTCCGCATGAAAATATTTTCTTTCCTGCCATTTATCATAAGTCCTCTTCTCAATGTCGGCAGGATCATAATTTTTTTCTAACTCTTTTGCCATAGCCATCCTCATTTCTGCGCTGTACTCTGCGCAAAGAATATAATCTCCTCTATTCCCCATTGCCAAAACAGGGGAAATCCCACAAATGCAGGATGTCCCCCATTTTTATATCACTCCGCCGACTATGCCGCCAGCTTAGATTTTGCCGTCTCAACCAGAGAAGCAAACCCTTCCGGGTCGCTGATCGCCATTTCAGAAAGCATCTTCCTGTTAATGTCAATCTCTGCAAGCTTTAATCCATACATAAACTTACTGTAAGAAAGTCCGTTCAGACGTGCCGCTGCATTAATACGTGCGATCCACAATCTTCTGAACTGTCTCTTCCTCTCCTTTCTTCCAGAGAAGGAAGACGCAAGCGCTCTCATGACAGACTGCTTTGCAACTCTGTACTGCTTAGACCTTGCTCCCCTGTATCCCTTTGCAAGCTTTAATGTTCTATTATGTTTCTTCTTTGCATTCAAACCGCCTTTAACACGTGCCATCTTTCTTTTCCTCCTCCATTATTTAGAATATGGTAAACATCTCTTCATCATCTTCACATTTGACGCATCAACCTCAACCGGCTTTCTCAAATGTCTTTTTCTCTTCGTTGTCTTCTTATTTAAGATGTGGCTGGTGTTTGCATTCATCTTCATCAGTTTACCGGTTCCTGTTGTTTTAAAGCGCTTTGCAGCCGCTCTTCTTGTTTTCATTTTTGGCATAAAATTATCCTCCTTAAAATCGTTTTCTATTGGGGAAGACAGTATACCCCCGCTTCCTCCTGAAAGACTTGCCTGAACCACAGACAAAACTTTACTAGCGTTTTTCTGACAGAAACATCACCATGCTGCGCCCTTCCATTTTCGGCGGCTTATCCACAACGGCAATATCTTCCAATTTTTCACAGAAACTGTCCAATATCTGTTTGCTGTAATTGACATGTGCCATCTCACGTCCGCGGAACCGCAAAGTCACTTTTACTTTGTCTCCCTTGGAAATGAATTTCCTTGCCTGATTCGCCTTTGTATTCAAATCATTCGGATCAATATTTGGAGACAGACGCACTTCCTTTACTTCCATCGTCCTTTGCTTTTTCTTCGCCTCTTTCTCCTTGCGGGCAAGCTCGTAACGATATTTCCCATAGTCAATGATCTTGCAAACCGGTGGTTTTGCTGTTGGTGCGATCTTTACCAGATCCAGATCCGCCGCTCTCGCAAGCTTCATCGCCTCTTTGGAAGACATGATGCCTAATTGCTCTCCGTCCTGGCTGATCACACGGACTTCTTTGTCTCTAATTCTCATTAAATCGCTAATGGTAGTACACCTCCAAATTTTGATATTGAAACAACAAACTCTTTGCCATAATAAAAGACGTGAATGAAAAGCCATCCACGTCAATCATATCTCTGCATACTAAAATGCCCTGCGTCAATAATCAAAACCCGAGTCACGCTTCCGTGCTAAGGTGAGAGTGGATAAACTCTGCTTCGTCTGTTCACACAGCATTTAAAAGTGTAGCACATTGCCCTATCGCTGTCAACTGTTTTTTTCATTCCACGCTTCCACAACCGCCAGGATTTCCTTCCGGTTATCTGGATTTTCTTTTATCAATGTGTCAATTTCCGCCAGAAAACCGTTCTTTACGCCTTCGTTATACTCTATCTGCTCGCGCAGCTTCTGCCTCTGTCCATTCAGCTTATGGCGGATTTCCACCATTTCCCGGCTGTCCACGATTGCCAGCGCCTGCCCCTGCCAAATCTCACAGTCTTTTACCTGCAGCCCATTTAAAAATGCCGCCAGCTCTTCATTATAATAATTGAGCTGTTCCGTATTTTCCCTGAACTTTCTTTCATATTCCTTTGCCTTGCAATATTCATTCCACAGGTTTTCAAAATCCCTGCCGTCCTTCACCCCGAATTTTGCCCTGTTATATTCCAGCACGTTTAAGTTGTTGACACATTTAATCTTCACGCGGTTTAACAGGCTGATCGCCTTGTCCATTTTCCGCCCGGCTAACGCCATATCCCGCCGGTTCTTGTTTGATTCCAGAAAAATAACAGTGGCTGAGACCGCCGCCAAAAGCACTGTCCCCAGATACGGAAACGTCATATCTGTCTCCAAGGTATAATAGAGTGCGGCAAAAAGGACAAACAGCGAGACAATAAAAAAGATCAGCGCCTTTGCCATCCTCTTTAAGGAATTTTGCCTCTCTACGATCTCCTGCTTCTCTTTGCGCAGAGTTTTCTTTTCCTCTTCCAGCATTTCAATGTCGCCTTCTATCGCCTTCTGATAGGCTTCCGCCTCATACATCTTCTTAATCTCTGTCACCAGGTCCGCCTCAAACATATCCAGCCTGCGGATCTGCATGTCAGAGATAGAAAGATTCCTGTTTTTATAGCGGTTTCTCTCTTTTGTGAGCCTCACGATATTGCGCGCCATATCCTGCAGCTCGCGGCGCTCCTCCCCTTCCACCCGGTCAATCTTCTGGATATCTAAAAGATACTCTGTGACAGACTGATACTCCTGGCGGGTTTCCTCAATCTGGCGGTCTATCTCACCGATTGCCTCGCAGCATTCTGTCACATAACGTTTCTGGTCATTTTTATAAACAGGCTTGACCTCTTCTCGCTGATATGGCGGTTCTTCCTGCTGCCCGGCCTGCGCCCTGTCTTTTTCCGCCTTTTTTTTCTCTCTTATTTCATCGAAACGCCTTCTTGCCTCCTGTTCCAGCGCCTCTTCCTGCTCTTTTTCTCTCGCCTTCTTTTTTCGGTTCCAAAAAGCCATGTCCCTCTCCTACTAGCTTCCCTGTTTTGTGCACAGCATCCGACCCCGCCCTGCGCTATACGCTGATCTTTCTCTCAGCGACTGGACACAGTCCTGACCTGCCGCACTTTAGCTCTCTGCCTCACAGCGACCTGCCATAGCCTGCCACACTTTGGCTCTCTGCCTCACAGCGACCTGCCATAGCCTGCCGCACTTTAGCTCTCTGCCTCACAGCGACCTGCCCTGATCCATCACTTTCCTGCGCTATACGCTGATCTGTCTCCGATACTCATTTTTCCAGTCCAGGATATACCGGTGTACCCTGTCATAATACTCCTCCACAGCGCCGCTTTCCAGCAGATTCTTTAATTTCTCGATCTGCACCGCACGTCTGCTGCCCGCAGCGCTTTCCATCGCCGTCTGGAATTGCCGCTCCCATTCGCCCTGCTGCTGTTCCGGGATATCCATCTCGCCGATCAGCTTCTTAAACGTCTTGACGTCCTTTCCAAGCCGCAGCGAAAACAGGCAGCTTGCCATAGATTCCTCCCTGTTATTCTTCTCATATGCCTTCAAAAAAAACTCCGACGCCTTTTGAAACTCCCCGACATTGACATACGCCACGCCCATATTATGAAAAATATCTCCATAAACCGCCGGCGCCGCCTGCAGTATCTCATCGCTCTCAAAGATTTTTTCATATTCTTCAATCGCCTTCTCATAAGAACCACAGCGCAGGTAATTATCCCCCTTTTTCTTTTTCCTGGCATATCCCGGGAGTTTCTCCGTCTCATCCATGATGCGGATGATCTCGTTGATCTCCTCTTCCCCGTAATAATCGCAGCTGCAGCATAATGTCACCACAATATCTTTTATATTATATCTATCGTCGATCAGGCGCTCCATCTTTGCCGCCACAGACTCCATCCGAAGCTCTGTGCGGAGCCAGCGCACAAATTCCCTGTCAAACACTTCATCCTGGATCGTATAAATATTGTGGCGGATATAATAGCAGACCTCTTCCATGCTATACACATTTGTCTTTGTCAGCCGGAACTGATACGGCTCCTTTGCAAGAGCGCTGCTGCAGCGAATCAATTTTCCCATATCTCTCTCTTTTCCCGCACATCCTGCCGTCTGTGCGCATTTCTCACCTTACTGTACCATTCCCATCCTGCGAAACGGATTGTTCAGCCAATCCGAATATAGCGTTCCCACACCCTGTTGCTTGACGGGCAAAACTCCCCAAACCCATTATCCTTTAACGTCACAATACAGGTATTGCTGTCCGCAAACCGCAGCCGTATCGTAAAACGCGTCATCTTATTTTCCCTTCCCGAAAAAGCGCTCAGCGAAAGCATATGCGCCTTTGTCTCGTGCCGGAGCACGTCCTGGATAATGATCTGCATCTCCTCTTCGTCATCCGGGATCACATCAATGCTTTCATCCACTTCGCTCCACAAAGTACCGGCGCGCGCCAAAAGCACATCCTGAACCTGCGCATCGCCGTACACCCGAAGAGAGACATTGCCGGAAATCATATCCTCATCCAGAAACAGGCAATGTTCCAGTTTCCCCTGCCCGGACAGCTCTCTTGCCGCATAACATGCGCCTCTGGTAAACAAATTCTGCCCGCGGAACACCCTTCTGCCCGCGCAAAGCTCCTTTAGCGCATCATTTGCCCAGTTCTTTTCAAACTCTTTCCCCGTGACGTAGATTGTCGTGACAAACTGCTTGTAAAGCGCAGTGTTAGCCGCATTGACAAACGCATATGCCTTTTGCTGGCTTCCCATCTGCCCTACCTTTTCCCAGTCAATCCCATCTGTCAGGTTTTTTCTGGAGACTCCGATAATATAAGGGATCGCCTTCCTGTCGATATCAATCTGGGAATAATACAGCGCATCCCCATCCCATTCAAACAGCCCGACATTATTCCCCCAAAGCTCCTTGGGCTGGCTGATCGCATAATACATATAGCTCTGCCTGTGATTCTGGATCACAAAATTACCGTGCGGTATCCCAATCTCACGGCATATGCCGCTCAGATATCCCGTCAGCTTCTCTTCCTTTTCCGCAACCGAGATGACCAGCTTGCGGATCAGCTCATTCGGATAATATTCTTTCAAAATACTCAGCACTTTCACCAGAAAACGCTTCAAGACTTGATAGCTTTCCACAGAATATTTTCCAATAACAATCGTATCATCCCGCATCACATCCTGCAGGAGATGGTTCAGGCGGATCATCCCCTCCCTGGATGCATTTTCATCATCAATCCAATACCACTCACTTCTCGCGGGGTCTACCGCCAATGCAGTCGGGATTTCATACACCCGTTCCCCATTGCGCATCCTCCCCACCGGAACCGGTTCATAAGTGACAAAATCAAAGCAGTTTATCTGCGTGACCTCATCTCCCAGATCAATTCCCACCAGAAGCTTTCTCTCTTCCTCCACGCCTCTTGCCTCCTTATGCAAAAACAGTATCAACGCATCGGCTATTCATCAATCACATGGAACAGCAGATTGACACCCTCTTTCAACTGCACATATTCCTTCATCATGTCTACCAGCGTATTTTCCTCTTTCATCTCCTGCGCGATCATCATCAGGTTTAACATATGGTAACGGCTGCTGGTCCTCTCGTTGTCCATCGTCTCGTCAAAGCCGACGCTCACGCTCTTTGTGATAACTTCGCCCTCCGGGCGCGCCTCCGTAATATAATATTGCAGCATCTCATCCTGAAACAATACAAATTCCCTGACGCGGATCCCATAAAAAATATCCCGCATCGTCTCCGTCACATACTCCCCCTCTTCATAGCCGGAAGAGATCAGATAATGGATCTTTACCTCGTACTCCGGATTTGCCGTATATTCCACATAATACTGATCCAGGATATGGATCGGCAGCGAAAATTTCCCATAAAAATCCCGATAAAACGGAAAGACTATTTTCTTTTCATACAGCTTATTGATATTATAATCGGCAAACTGTATCTCCTCCGGCGAAAGCTCCCGTTTCCTGCTCAAATATTTCAGGCTGGCGATCAGGCAGAACAGGTTGTCCTGCACCTGCACTTCCCGGTAAAAATACGAATACATTTTATTGGAGATCAGCCATCCATGCACCAGGCTGTGATAAGCGATAAACTTCATAAACGCCAGGATCAGCCGTTTGTCCTTTCCCTTTTCATAATAGTCAAAAAATACGTCATACGCCTCCGGAGACATCTCGCCGGTAAAGATGATCTGTCCTAAAATCCGTTCCGCAAAATCGCCGGTATCAATCTCAAACCCGCTGGCATACCGCCAAATCTCCACCATCTCATTGATCTCACCGGAATAATATTTGCACAGATAGCGCATCATATTTTCATCAAACTGGCCGCTCTTAAAAATATTCCACGCAAGCTTTACCAACTGCTCGTTTTCCTCGCCTAAATTCTTTTCAAAAGAATCCGAGGCGATCTTTAAAAGCCGCTTTCCCTCAATCCCCTCATATCCATAGAGCAGGATTCCTTCCATCGCCTTGTCAAAGAACCGCCGGACGCAGCAATACTCGACAAATTCTTTTCGCTGCGCCGGAGCGACCAGCGACCAGTCAAGGCTTTCCAACGTAGCGTCCAAGATTTCCCCCTCAAAATTATCATAATAAAAACGTACCAGAGAGGCAAAACTTTTCTTGTAATAACAGCTGCTTAAGTTTTCAATCTGCAGCACGTTGCGCCGAATCTCCATCGCCTCCCTGCCCAGACGGTTCATCCGCTCCGTCCTGTCATACAGATGGAGCAGCAGCCGGTAATCGTCCCCGTTTTTCTCCAAACATTTCTCTGCCAGATGGTCTAAATGCAAAAGCTTATTATCCGTATAACCGATCGACAAGACATAACGGTTATCCATCTTATCCGCCAGGAAGATCTGATAATTTTCCGTAAAAATATTGACGATGGCCCGCCCCTTGACAATCGGCACAAACTCTTCGCCTTTCAGCTCGCGGTGGGTGACATAAACGCCGACAACCTGGCTGTTTGCACAGAGGATCTCATGGCAGAACATAACGGAGGGAAGCTGTTTTGCCACCTCTTCCGTCACAGTCTCCTCCGACAGAAATTCCTCGTACAATACGGCAAGGCTGCTGCTCACCCGCCCCGCCGCAAGCTGGCGCAGGGTAAATTCCTCCATGACCGGGCGGTACGCTTCATACGTTTCCCCCAGAGACTGCCTGTTACGGATGACATATGCATATAACATTGCTTTTTTTGTCACCGTCAGATGGTTGTCATACAAAAAATACAACAGCGTATTATCAGACAGCCTGATCTCCTGATCCTCATCAATCGAATACATATAATATTCATACAGATCGGTCAGTTTTAAATTATGCTCCACCCCCAGACTGTACCAGTAAAACGCATCCTTGTCCGTGATCTGGCCTTTCATCAGTATTTTGCAGACAGAGGCAAGGATTTCCTCTTCCTGGAACTGCTGATAAAACATACAGATATCTTCTCTGACTACCTTGGAATATTCACGCAGCTTACCGGCAAGATAGCAGAAACGAAGCGCCGCATCCTTTGAGATATATTCCTGTTTGCATCCCCAGTGCACCGCCTCGCAAAGTCCCGGAGACAGCTCCACAAGCAGCTCCGGCGTATCGTTTAACAGGCTGCAGATTTCCAGGAACATGACCGGGCTGTGGCAGCCGCGCTCCAACTGAGCCAAAATATCATCGTATTTTTTCCGGTCAGACTGCTGATAGACCGGAGACAGGTACAAAAGGAACCACAAAAGTTTCCAGTTGGAATCGTCCTTTTGATAACATGCCTGTATCTCGGCGACACAATTTTCCGCGATCTGATCGTCGTCCGACCACAATCCCCGCAGATAGTGACACGCACAATATAAAACAATATCAGAATCCTTTAATTTCTCTTCCTGCGTTTCCAGAAAAGCAAGGCCATTCTTTACGACCTGCTCCCTGTGCTCCATGATCCCCAGATGGATCCGGAACAGCTGCGTCATCAGGGACATGCCGGATTTTTCCATTGTATACACAATATCCCCCATCGACTGAAGGTACTCGTCTCTATCGATATGATCCATGCAAAATTCCAGATACAGATGGAGCAGCTGAAAAAGATTTTTCTTATCAGAAAGCTTTTCCTGTACCAGATCATGGTTTTTGCTCACCTTGTCTGCCACAACTGTTATCTCCAGAGTCTGGCGCACAGAAGACACCGTGATCCTGGCATAATTCCTGCCGGCCTGCATCTTATCCGCATCGACCAGGAACGACATCGTATAGGTATCCCCAACAAAATCCTCCGACCATATCATCTTTCTCTCCGGCATGACAAACTCACTGTCAGAGGCGATCCGGTACTCGCCAAACCCCCAGTTATTCTTTGTGATAATAAACTTGTCAGAAAATGTTTTCTCGCAATTATCATATTGAAAACTTGTCCTGTTTACAGAAAGCTGAATCGGCAGCTTTTTATGTATCGCGATCAGGAACTCTTCCATCGCGATGCCGCGGCTGGCGCCCTTAGAAAGCCCCTTATAAAGCTCTGCGTTCACATTGTCATGCTGCAGCAGAACCTCTTCAAAATGAGGACTCCGAAACAGCGCCGCCGCCTCGTCCGCATTTTCTTTGGCAAGATTCGTAAAATGAAACATATCGCGAACCCTGACGGAAGCCACTTCGCAGTACGGCATCCCAACCGCCGCGGAAAAAGGCACCAGCTTTGTGCCGCAGTCTGTCACAAGGCGGATATTTCCCCTGACAGCGCTTCCCTGCGGCAAAGTCTCGCCATGAAAAACAAAATGGATCTCATTTTCAATCCCCTGAAAAAATTCCTGCGTGATTTCCAGAAAATGGCAGTCAGAACTGACATGACCGCGCATCGGACGTTCCAATTCATTTGTCACGTCAAACGACCCCTCCGCCGTCTCGCCCGCATTGACCTCTATCTGAATTTCCCCGGCCGATACCACAATCTCGGACTGTTCATATTCAAATATTCCTTTCGCCGCCTGATTGATTCGTTCTCTCATACTTCCTCCGATAAGCAAATAATTAGCTTTAGTATACCACTAAAGTGCCTTGTCTTTCAAGTGCCGGACGTCAGAGAAACCGAAAGAAGATACACGAATGCGAAGAAGCTGAAAGAAGCTGTATTTGATTGGACGCGGCGCGGCGCGCAGGTCACTTCTTCGGGAATCTTTCCAAAAGCACGTCAAGAAGCGCGTCGTTCTGCTCCGGCTTCATAAAACAGAAACGGATATATTTATTGTCCAGAAACGGAAAAGAAGAACAGTCTCTGATCATGAGTTTTTTGCGGATCGCCGCCTCAAACAGCTCTTCGCTGGTCACTTCCTCCGTCAGGATGTGGAGCAGGATAAAATTGGCATGAGGCGCATAATACCTGATATCTCTGTGCTGATCCAAAATACCGCAGACTCTCCTTCGCTCTTCTGAGATCAGCCGTATCGTATCATTGATATATTCTTCATCCTGAAACATGATCTCCCCGGCGACCGCCGCAAGCGAATTGATCGTCCATGGATTTTTGAACTGCTCCATCTCTCTGACCAGCCGCCTGTTCCCGCACACCGCATAGCCCAGGCGCAGTCCGGGAGCCGCAAAAAACTTAGAAATCCCCCGCAGGATGATCAGATTATTATAATATTCCGTCAGGGGGATTGACGTAATATTCCCGCTGTCCTCCGAAAATTCTACATAAGTCTCATCGACCATGACAAAAATGCCTTTTTCCTTGCATTGATCCAGGATATGGCGCATGACCCTGCGCGAAATCTGCGTAGAAGTCGGATTGTTGGGATTGCAGATGGCAAGCAGATCGATCTCTGGCGTCAGTTTGTCAAAAAGATCCTCCTCATTCAGGCAGAAATCCTCGGATTCTTTTAGGCGAAAATAATGGGAACGCCCGCCGCCTAAAGCAATCTCATGCTCATATTCTGAATAGGTCGGTCCGACGATCAGGGACTTTTTCGGATGCAGCATCTGGATCACCAGAGAAATCAGCTCTGTCGAACCGTTCCCCACCAGGATATCCCGGTAATCGGCTCGGACA
Organism: uncultured Lachnospiraceae bacterium; assembly: GCA_947589455.1. Lineage (GTDB taxonomy): Bacteria > Bacillota > Clostridia > Lachnospirales > Lachnospiraceae > Butyribacter. The sequence continues at coordinate 19,853 of CANQCD010000029.1, forward strand.
TACTGCGCGATCGCCTGGCGCAGCGAAGTATATTCCCTGTCCGGGTAGCTTGTGATCGCATCCATATGCAGCGGAAGCTCTCTTGCCAGTTTATAGGAGATGCCAAGCGGATTGACATTTGCAGAAAAGCTGATGATCTCCTCTTTCCTGATCCCATATTTTCTCTCTATTTTTTCCAGGTCGCTTCCATGAAAATGTTCTTTTTGTTCCATAGTTATTCCCCCTGCCGCTGTCGGCGGCTCGATTTTTACAGTATTTTCCTTCCGTCGATACACTTTTTAGACTTCTCGTTCCGCTCCATGGTTTTCAGCTCGATTTTTACAGTATTTCCCTTCAGTCAATACACTGCTCGAGTAACTCGATCACTTCTGATATCTGAAACATATCTTCCGTCTGAAAGCAAGATAACAAAACACAGTCTAAGATAAACTCCTCTGAGATTTCTTCCATCCCGCAGGCTAAGAGCACCGCATTCGCCATATCCGTAAAACAGGTTATGGCGTCTGCCTGGCAATATTCTGTTCCTGCCTCATTGATCCTGTCGCGGTATTTTGCCTGCGCCACATAATGGATCAGAGGCAAAAGATGCGATCTCCCCAGCAGAATAACGCGCCTTTCCGCATCCTTCTGCTTTTTCCCTTTCTTTGTGCCGACAGCCGGCTGCTCTTCTGTCGCCGCCTCCTGCGACACCCTCATCTCATTCTCTTTATGCTCTGCGATATGCAGAAGATAGGAAGCCTGCTTATCAGACATCCTGCCCATAGCAGAAAAAAACATCCTGTTTTTTTTCAGCTCGTCCGGATAAAGGCTGGAAAGCATATAATGCAGATTTCCATGCCCATACGCCAGGCGGGCAGTATTTAAAATATCACGGCAAAATCCGGACGGCAGTGCGTTCCGTCTGCGGGAAGCGTGTTTGACATACCGCCGCACCATATCCTGCTCCCACTGATCCTTATCTTCCTCCGCACGCTCAAGCTGCTCCTTTGTGGCGCTCTGCAGCCACCCCTGCTTCCATTCTTCATAATCGGTTGTCTCTAAAAGCCACCTCAGCTCTTTTCTCTCCTCCTGGCGCAGGATTTTGAGCACTTCATCCCGATAGACTTCAAAATAATGCAGGGCAGTCCTGCTATATCCCTTAAAAAGCCGGACATGCGCAGACATCCACAAAAAAAATTCATCCATAGGCAGCGTTTTGTTTTCCAGATAGCATTTTTTTAACCAGTTTGTATGGGACGTCTGCTCAAAAACCTGCTCTGCATCCATCTGCGCTTCAAACTGATATATTTTCTGCTGGATCTGCTGAAAAGGGATCTTGTTTTGCAGGCCGTACAGATACAGCCATTCTCTGTAATCATTATACTGGATACCGGGCTGCTGCAGACCCGTCTTGAGATACCGCTCCGTCTCTTCCGGCGACATCTCCAGTTCATACGCCATCTGAAATAGCTGGAACCGCTTAGGGTAAGATTCTCCATTGATCCCAAACCATCTTTTCTTTGTCTTTGCGGATACTTTCAGGCATCTGCCGCTCACCCCGCTCTTCGCCGCCTCTCTCTCCAAAGCGACAAAATTTTTCCAGGCAGCCTGCTGCCTCTCAGGATACGGCAGGGATTTGGCTTCGCCGCCCGCGAACTCTTCTATCACAAACGCCTCAAATCCATACATATTTTTCTTTTGTGATATCTGTTTGATTGACAACAGCAATTCTGTCATATCGCTGTTGCTCCTTTGCTTTTTGTTTTTCATTTTTCCTCCATTAGACCTTGCTGTCTGCCCGCACTGTACACGGCGCAGTCTCCGCTATTCAAATAAATCGTCATAGCTTTAGATTTTAGTATTGCTGCAAATCTGGGCTCCGTGCAGTCTCCGCTATTCAAATAAATCCGTAATATCTCCCGCCACTGGCTGATCCGCATCTTTTTCCTGACGTTCCGTGCGGTCTTGCGTCTGGTCGCTGTTATTCCCGGCGGGTTTCGGCGTCTGCGTCTTCTCCGGCTCCTGCGTCTTTTGCGGCTCCTGCGTCTTTTGTGGCGCCTGCGTCTTCTCCGGCGCCTGATCCTGTTCCGGGGAGGTTTTCTTTTTCTGCCCCCTGCTGACGACCAGAGAAATTTTTTTGCCTTTCTTTACACTCGTCCCCGCCTGGATTCCCTGAGAGATCACTTTTCCTTTGGCAACAGAGCTATAAGCGTACCG
>CANQCD010000030.1 GCA_947589455.1 uncultured Lachnospiraceae bacterium
ATGCCCACCTTATTTACGGTGGGTATTTTTTGTTGTCTTTGTATACTTTATAGGAAACGAGGAGTTTCCTATAAAGTTGAGAAAGCGCGGCTCCTAAAAGCATCCTAGGCAAAAAGATCCGAATACGGCGACTGCGCCAAATACGTGGTCTTTTCGCCTGCAGACAAAAAGGGAAATGATACGGACGGAACGGTCAAAGTCACCATGAACGAAAAACTCATCAACAAATCCCTTAAACTTGCCGGTTACAATATGCTGATCACATCCGAGGTATCCATGACAGACAGGGAGATTCATGATGCATACCATAACCTCTGGCGGATTGAAGAATCTTTCCGGATCATGAAATCGCAACTGGACACCAGACCGGCATATGTGTAGAAAGAAGATACCATTGCAGGGCACTTTCTGATATGCTACCTTGCGGTTCTGCTGACAAAGATCCTGCAATTCAAAGTATTAAAAACAAGTACTATCCTAAAAATATATTCAGGTTCATACATGACTTCCGGGCAGCGAAAATATCCGACCGCAAATACAGAAACCTCATAAAAGGATCAGCGTTTATCAAAGAACTTGCTACTGTTACAGGACTTCCGCTGACATCTTATTTTCTGAACGAAAGCGAAATCAAAAAATGCTAAGCCATAGGTTCTAATCCTTGGCTTAGCACCATATTTTACCGTTTAATTCCAAAAGTCAGGTACCATAGAATACCTTATTGTTATATACCTATATAGAATTTACAGAGATTTTTTCAAACCCTCGAATTAGTAATTGCAGATATTACTGGACATAATCTAATTTATCAATCCGCCGCTTCTCATTCACTGCATAGCAGCTCACAATCCCAGACATCCACCCCGCTGTCCTGAAAAACACTTTTCAACCGGTTTCGCAGTTTCTCTTTCGTCACGCCCTTCTTTAATATAACCTGCAGGAAACCTCCACCGCCCGCACCTGCGATAAACCTTCCATCAAGCAAATCCTCGCAAGACAAAAAAATCTGCTCAATACAAGTATTTGTCGAGCCTGCATCCAGCTGGACAGACAATCTCCAGTGTTCATTTAGCAGCCCGGCAAACGCATCAATATCTCCCCGCTCCAGTTCAAACCGCATAAGAGCTGCTATCCTTGCCATTTTTTGTAATGCTTCAACACTTTCCTCCCTGCCGCCGATATATCCCCCTACTACATCACGCAACAAATTTCTGGCAAGGCGTCTCTGCCCTGTATAAATCAAAGCGAAACGATCATTTAACTCTGTAAATGCCTCTTTAGGGATATCTACCCTCTGTACCTGAATTTTTTGCGGCAATCCCGGTTTTGTCGTAATAAACTTAATTCCCGGAGACAAACCTCCCACCTGATCCTGCCAGCCGCCGCCTGTACTCATAAGCTGTTCCATGCAAAGCACGATATCATACAAATCGCCGTCTTCAATTTCCTTTCCCATAAACATAAAAATCCCCCTGACACAGGCTCCTGCTAAAATACTGCTCGTTCCAAGGCCTGAGCCCTTCGGTATCCCAAGCACCTGCGTCGAAAGATAAATACCTCCGCCAAGATTTTTTAAAATTTCTGTCAGAGAATCGTTTTTCCCAGGCTGCATCGGAATAATCCCACAGGCAGCCAACGCTGCCTTGTGAAGTGCAAAACAATCATAGGGATTGCTGCAATCCCCCAATTCATCCAGAGAAGTAAAATAGGCGTGTACTCCAATATCCTGACTTTCCAATTCCACTTTATATTCATCCAATCTGCGCAATGTCACACAGACCGGATATTGCCCCTGCAGTTTAACTGCGGCATTTAAGACTGTCCCGCCATTTTCCAGACAGTATGGCGGCGTATCTGTCCAGCCGCCTCCCCAATTTACCCTGACTGGAAGTTTCACCGTGACTTCTTTTTTCACAATTTTTCCTGACGAAATTCCCGCTGCGCGCTCCTTAACATACCCTGAAATTGCATCGCTGACCGCCCCAAAACACATATTATAAAAATCTTCTGCAGATTCTGTCTGATAAGAAACAGATTCCTGATCCAACATACGAGCCAACGCATAATAAATCCTGATCTTTTCTGACAAAGTGGCATGTTCCGCCCGCATGACCATAAGCTGGTATTGTTTTTCATTCAATTTAGGGCGAAATATCCCCAACGCTTTCGTCACTTCGGTTTTCTTTCTGATAGAACAGAGAAATTTTTCAATTAAAATCCGATTTTTCAACTTTTCCTGCCACGGAAGGACAGCCTGTCCATCTGCTTTATCAAAGCTTGAATACAGACTTTCCCGTTCTGCCCTCTTCCACATTTGGATCTCTTTTTCAGACGCCTCTCCTTTTGCCATCCGGTAAACTAAAAGAGCCATTTGCACAGCCTCCAAAACATTATCCGCTACAGGATATATTTTTGCAAACCAAAGCGTCTGTTTTTTCCCAGACCAAATATCTCGCTTTGACAAATGATTTTTTGCCAAAAACTCTCCCATCGCCACAGAGAGAAAAGAGGCCTTTTCTCCCTCCCCTTTTGGATTGTCTGACACGTGATAAATCCTTACAACAAAACGCTTTTCGGAAAGCTTTACCCCATGCAGTACCACTTGGGAGGGTATTTCGATTTGTTTTAACGTCACACCAGATACGACGCATTCCCTGCCAATCCTGACGTCATCATACAGATAACAGTTTTCTATATAGCTTCCCTCTCCAATAACGGCGCGCTGCTGAAACAGCGTATTATGCAGGGCAATTTTCTCAAAGGTCTCCCCCTGCATCCCATATTCTGACGCATTCGTATACACATCTTTTTTCCAGCCCAAAAAAGCGTAATCTGTAATTGATTCCGTAACAAGATTTAACAGCTCCCCTGTCGTTCCAAAATGGATAAATTCAGCTGGCGATAACGATAGCAGCTTCAATCGGTAATCCTTCAATACTTCCCATATCTTCCTGCGGCAATACTCCAATTCCGGGCAAAACTCCCCTTCTGGTTTCTCCTCCAAATATGCCTCTAACGTTGCAGCAGAAGCCAACGGGTACAAAAAATCACCATAAAAGCTGACTCTCGCCCTCTCATTAACAAACTTCTGATATTTTTCCCTGTCTGGCCGTCCGTCTGTGCAGAGCAGAGAATACAGAGACTGCAGCATATCCGGCTCCATCAATACTGCGCCGGTGTCTAAGTCTACCTTTCCTTCGCCATTCACAGCCCCCATATGATATAAAACCTCCTCCGGCTGTTTATGCAGAAACTGCTGCACCATATCTTTCCCATCGTTTAAAAAAACACCATGGTTTCGGCCCACCGACACATCCTCTTTCATAGAAATCGCAGCGGCGCCATGAAACTGCCCATCAATCTGGAGCGCATTAAACAAAAGCAATACATCGCCTGAAAGTACCAGCATCCCCTCTCTGATCCTTCCGGGAATCATCGAAACAGCGATCATAAATTCATCAAAAAGCGCAGAAACCATACCATTGGGCAGTTCTCTTGGAACCGGAGCAAATAATTTTCCACATACGGAGTATTGCGGAATCCGCCTGCTGTCTCCTCCAGAGTGGATGACTAAAATCCGCTTGCCAAAAAAAGCAGACCCATCGTCTGATCCCCTGCGCGCCAGCCAGTCAAGGGCAGCAAACGTCGCGCCGCCAGAGCCAACTCTTTTTCCTTCCGGATCAGGAAGCACATGATACTCTGTGCGTGAAGGAAGCGCTTTGTTTTCCAGCCTGTATGAAATCTGCTGTCTGTAAATCTCGGCCTGCGCTTCATTGGAAGCCGTTAAAATGACATAATCCCACGTCAGTATTTTCTGGTTTTTTAATTGTCTGTCATATTCATTCCATGCATCGAGATACGATTGCTGCAAAAACAGATTCTTTAATGCACTCTGGGTATATTTCATAAGTTTATCCTCATTTCTATGCGCTGTTGATACATCAGGGTGATTTTTCATTTTAATGATATAACATCTTTTCTATTTTATCCGTCAGGCGCTTTTCTCTTTCTTCTGCCATCTTACTATTTTCTGCCGTCACAGAAATATACAGTTTTAACTTTGGTTCTGTACCAGACGGCCGCAGCACGACACAACAGCCGTCATCCAGCTTCCACTGCAGGACGTCTGACGGAGGCAGGCCATCCAGTCCCCGGATATAGTCCAGGCTCTGCAAGATCCGCTCCCCTTCTAACGGCGATTTCCTTTCGCGGAGCTGCCGCATGATCTCCTTCATCCTGGCAGCGCCGTCCGCTCCCTCAAACTGATAGGAATGCAGCGTATCCAAGCAATAACCATATGTCCTGTAAAGTTCTTCCAGCCGTTCATACAGGCTCTTCCCCGCCGCTTTATAAAACGCCGCCATCTCACAGATTAAAAGAGCGGCATTGACTCCATCTTTATCCCTTACATAACCGCCGCTGAGATAACCGCAGCTCTCCTCAAAACCAAAAACATAATCCCCTTCCCTGTTCTCCTGTTCCAACATGCCGATATATTCACCAATAAACTTAAACCCTGTCAGCACATTGACCGTTCTTACGCCATAGGACGCCGCTATCACCTCAGCCAGTCCAGTAGTGACAATGGTCTTCACAAAAACTGGATCCTCAGACAGCAATCCTGATTCCTTTTTTCTGGCACAGACAAAGTCAAGAAGCAAAAGCCCCGTCTCATTGCCCGAAAGCAAAACATAATCCTCCCCATTCCTCACAGCGATCCCTACCCGGTCACAGTCCGGATCTGTCGCAATGGCTAATTCCGCCCCCCTGTCGCCTGCATAGCGGACAGCAAGCTCCATCGCCTCATCAATTTCCGGATTGGGATAGGGACAGGTCGGAAAATTCCCATCTGGCTTTTCCTGCTCGGGCACAACAAAAATATCCTCGAATCCACATTCTGATAACACCCGCGTCACAGGATATAATCCAGTCCCATTAAGCGGCGAATAGACGACCGATACTGATTTATCAAATTTCTGGCATTCTGCGCCAATCACTGACTGTCCCTTTACCTCAGCAAGATAACTGTCAATAACCTCGTCAGAAATATAAGAAATCATGCCAGATCCCATCCCCTCATCAAAAGAAATCTCCTCCACATCCTCAAACAAATCCAGTTTTTCAATTTCCTTCAATATTGCGGCAGCAGTCTCTGTTGTAATCTGACAGCCATCATCTCCATAAACCTTATATCCGTTATATTTGGCAGGATTATGAGAAGCCGTTATCATCACTCCCGCCTCACAGCCCAGCTTCCTGACTGCATACGACAGACATGGGGTAGGCATTAAATCCCGGTATAGACAAACCCCGATTCCATTTGCCGCAAGAACTCCTGCTGTTACTTTTGCAAACTCTTCTGAACAAATCCTGGAATCATAACTGACAGCTGCTTTGCACGGTTTTCCACAAAAATGTTTTTTAAGATAATCTGCCAATCCCTGGGATGCCTTCGCCACAGTATATCGGTTCATGCGATTTGTTCCCATTCCGAGGACGCCGCGCAGCCCCCCTGTCCCAAAGGCCAGATTGCGATAAAAAGCATCTTCGATCTTCTTTTCATCCTCTGCCATTTCTTCCAATTCCAAAGTTGCTTTTCTATCCCCTGAAACCTTTGACTTCCATAATATATAACGCTCCATCACTTGTTTTTTATCCATACTGATCCCCCTGACGTCCTTGTATCGTCTCATATTGCTGTCTCTATTGCCTCAACAGCTCACCTTTAGCATCGTAGCCTTGCCATGCAGCCGGATCACAGCCGCATGAGCCGGCACAAAAATGCAGTCTCCGCGAAAAAACTGCAGGACCTCTCCCTGTTCCGGCACTAACACACCACAGCCATCCGTACACAACAAAACCTGAAAAGAATTGTCAAACGCATAAAAAGAAGCTAAATTTCTCACGCTTTCCGTGTTTAGTATCATTCTTTCAACTTGAAAATACTGACACCGGCACAATAATTCTGAGGCAAAACCACGTTTAAATTTTAAAACGCGCAGCGGCTGCCTCGGTTCTGCATTTCCTCTCAGATTAATGACATCCATCGCCCTTTCAATATGCAGCTCACGCTTTTTCCCATTTTTGTCAACCCTGTTGTAATCGTACAGACGGTACGTAATATTAGAATTCTCCTGGATTTCTGCGATCAGTGCACCTGCACCGATCGCATGGACCCGCCCCGCTTCAATATAAAACACGTCATCTTTATGAACCGGAACTTTCCGCAAATATTTTTCGATATTTCCCTCACGAAGACTTTTCTCCAGAATCTCCCTCTTCATATCATGGTGGAAACCATACACCAGCCGTGCATCTTTGCGTGCATCCAGGACATACCACATCTCCGTCTTTCCCAAAGAACCATGTTCCTTTTGTCTTGCATATTCATCATCCGGATGAACCTGGACTGACAAATCTTTTGCCGCATCAATCAACTTGATCAATATCGGCAGCTCTCCAGCGCTGTTTGCATGGATTCCCATGTATTCTGTGTGTTCCCGCAATACATCCCGGAGCATCCTCCCTTTATAAACCCCGCTTGCCACCATGCTTAACCCATCCGGATGAGTAGAACATTCCCAACTCTCCGCCAAAGGCTCCATATCGATTTCCTTTGCAAAATCATCCCGGAGCCTGCTTCCTCCCCAGAGATAATCCTTTCCTGCAGGTTTCAGCAAAAAAGGGGTTATTTTATTTTGATCAGATTCCATATTTTTCATAATCCCATACAAATTTTTGTTTGTCATCAATACTGATTTCTTTTCCCAACTGCACTTCGATCAACTTTAATTCAGATATGGCAATAACCGTATGGCGGCACTCCGCTTCCATCGTCACCACATCGCCTGCTGTTACCTTCTGTTCCATGCCATCCACCACGACAATCCCCTCGCCGGAAATAACATTCCATATCTCATCCCGCCTCTTATGGCTGTGATAGTTCATCTTATTTCCTGCATTTAAAGTCACCTTGATCGTCAGGCTTTCCTCCTCTACGTCAAGAATGCGAAAGCTTCCCCAGGATTTTTCCGCAAACATCACGCGATGGTCAAATTCATCCACATATGGCTTGATCAAACTCGCCTGCTCCTTGTCCGAAACCAGGATTCCCTCTGTTGTCGCCGAGACAACAACATCCGCAAGTCCCATACATAAGACAGGAACATCTAACTCATTAACGACACTGACATTGTGACACCCCTCTCCCAGAATCGCTTCTCCGACAACAGAATCGCCAATCGCCTCTGTCAGCGTGTTCCATGTCCCCAGATCATTCCAAAGCCCGGAAAAACGCATCACCTGTATTTTCTTCTCTTTCTCTGCAACAGCGTAGTCAAAGCTGATTTTTTCCAGCGTTTCATATGCGGAATACAGGCCGGCATAATCCGAATAACCTGTTATCTCTTCTGTTTTATCCAAAAGATATTTCAGCTGGTAGGCAAACACACCGCCATTCCACAGAGCGCCCTGTCTGATATATTCCTCTGCCGTCTCCCTGTCCGGCTTTTCTTTAAAAGACGTCACAACACTTGTCTCTGTCTTATCTTCCGGGATGATATAACCATATTTTTCACTTGGCGTATCCGGTTCAATCCCCATCAATACCAGATTTGCCTCCCCTTTTAATACCTGCTTTCCCAGCCGTTCCACCATCTCGAAATATTCCGTCTCTACATAAGGGTCAACCGGACAGACAACCACTGGTTCCTCCGGTGCGACACCCTTGATATCATGGAGATATACACTGGCTAAAGCAATCGCAGGAAAAGTATCTCTCCTGCATGGTTCCACGCAAATCCCCACTTCATTTCCAAGCTGGTTGTGGATAAAAGAAACCTGGGATTTTGATGTGGCAACCGTTATATTAGCAGAAACATCGACAGCTCGTATTTGCCTGTAAACCCGCTGAAGCATCGACTCATATTCTCCCTCTTCATTCCGAAAACATTTAATAAACTGCTTAGAACGGATATCATTGGAAAGCGGCCACAATCTCTTTCCCGAACCGCCCGACAATAAGATAATATTCATTTCCGGTTACCTACCTTTCTGCGCGCATTGGATTCTCCAGAAAATCCTGATACGTCCGCCGGATTCCCTCTTCCAATTCCGTTTTATATTTCCATCCAAGAGCTGTCAGCTTCCCGATATCTAACAGTTTTCTCGGCGTTCCATCCGGTTTAGAATCGTCCCATTGAATCTTTCCGTCATACCCTACTATCCTGGCCACCATCTCCGTAAGCTCGCGAATTGTAAGTTCCTTTCCTGTGCCAATATTCACTGTCTCATTGCCTGAATAATGGTTCATCAAATAAACGCAGGCATCTGCCAGGTCATCCACATATAGAAACTCCCGCAGCGGTTTTCCCGTTCCCCAGCAAGCAACCTCTTTTGCCCCGTTTACTTTCGCCTCATGAAATCTCCTGATCAATGCCGGAAGGACATGACTATGCGTCGGATGATAATTATCATTCGGTCCATAAAGATTTGTCGGCATAACAGAAATATAATCTGTCCCATACTGCTCATTTAGATATTCACAGTATTTCAGTCCTGAAATTTTCGCTAATGCATATGCCTCATTCGTCTTTTCCAGTTCCGAAGTCAAAAGACAGCTCTCCGGCATCGGCTGTGGCGCCATGCGCGGATAAATACAGGACGATCCCAAAAAGAGGAGCTTCCGGCAGCCTGTCCTCCACGCATGATAAATAACATTCATCTCCATCATCATGTTTTCATATAAAAAATCCGCCTTTGCTTCGGCATTTGCCACAATTCCTCCAACTTTGGCAGCCGCCAGAAAAACATAATCCGGCCTTTCCTGTTCAAAAAATGCAGTGACTGCCCCCTGATCCAATAAGTCAAGCTCCTGATGTGATTTTACGATCAGATTACTGTATCCTTGTTCCTCCAGTTTACGTATTATTGCAGAGCCAACCATCCCTCTATGCCCTGCGACATATATTTTCGCATCCTTTTCCATATATTCCCTCTCTGACATCTTTTATTTTGCTTCCTTTTTTGCAAGCTCCATATCATGCTCCACCATAATTTGAATCAATTCCTCGTAGGATGTCTTCTGCGGATTCCATCCTAGAACCGTTTTTGCCTTAGTCGGATCCCCCAAAAGATTATCAACATCCGTTGGGCGAAACCATTCCGGATTCACACAGACAAGCAGCTTTCCGTTATTTTTATCATATCCCTTTTCTTCAATTCCCGTCCCTTCCCAGCGAATCTCTATCCCTGCAGCCTGAAACGCTTTTTCTGTAAAATCACGCACCGTGTGCTGCACTCCGGTCGCAATCACAAAATCATCCGGCTTTTCCTGCTGCAGCATCAGCCACATGCACTCTACATAATCCTTTGCATATCCCCAGTCGCGCAGGGAATCCATATTGCCAAGCTCCAAATGATCCTGCAGACCGCAGGCAATCCGCGAAACGGCAAGAGTGATCTTTCTGGTCACAAAATTCTCGCCGCGCCGCTCAGATTCATGATTAAACAAGATGCCATTTGCTGCGAACATCCCATATGCCTCTCGGTATTCTTTTACGATCCAAAAACCGTACTGTTTTGCAACCGCATAAGGACTGTACGGATGAAACGGCGTCGTCTCTTTCTGTGGTATCTCTTCTACTTTCCCATACAGTTCCGATGTAGATGCCTGATATATCCTGGTTTTCTCTGTCAGCCCCAGAATCCGCACCGCTTCTAACACACGCAACACGCCGATTGCATCTACGTCTCCAGAATATTCTGGTACGTCAAATGAAACTTGTACATGAGATTGCGCCGCCAGATTATAAATCTCGTCAGGCTTTACCAATCCGATAATGCGAACCAGAGAAGAAGAATCGGATAAATCGCCATCATGCAGCCTGATACTCCCCGCTGCGATCAGATGATCTATCCTCGCAGTATTGGAGATAGACGCCCGCCTGACAATGCCATGTACCTCATATCCCTTTTCCAGTAGAAATTCTGCCAAAAAAGAACCGTCCTGTCCTGTAATTCCTGTGATTAATGCTTTTTTCAATATATCCACCATTACCTTTCTTCTTTTTACAATAATACTTGATTATAATATTAACATTAAATTGACCTTTGCGCCATATAAAAATTATCAAAAAAAAAATATATGCATATATTTTTCTTTATACCACATTCCTATGGCAATTATACATGGGGCAGTAGATGATTGGACGTTTACAATAATTCTGCACTGATACTTACTGAACAAAAGAAACAAAGTAAGCGTTCTACAACAGAGTTCCTTATATCGTTATACTCACGCTCAGAAACAATAACCACATTTCTGTTATTCTTGCGAAAAACAATGACCTCAGAACAATTTTTTATAATTTATGATAAAAAATTGCTTGTGAATTGCTACGAAAAGTGTTAAAATAACACATGATTTACATTGATATGGAAGACAAGCTTGCTCAGAATATTAGAGTGGATAGGCTATTGTTGCATTTTCTTGAATATATTAGATAGGAGAAGGAAATACTAAAAACGCAACATAGAAGTTAAGTGGAGATGATTTTATGAACAAAGCAATGGAAGAGATGATTTCAAGAGATTTAGGACTTGAAATTAAAAAAATTAGAACGTCATCATGGGATGAATTGGGAAAAATTCCCCGAAAAAAGGAAAAGGCTTTCCGTCCTAAAGATATGTTTCTTGTTGGCGGCAACATAAATCTTGCTGAAAATAAAGAAATGGGAATGACTGTACTAGGATTAAGGAATATTTACAGAAAGGTAACATATAAGACTAAATGCTTACTAAGGAACAAGAAAAACGGATAAATTTATTGTATGTAGAATATCAAAAAGATATTAAGACGTTGATATTCTATGTTGAACGTAAATTTCATAGATTCCCTAAAGGTTTATTAAAAGAATTTCGTGATGTTTTTGACCATATTTCTAGATGTTATGAGGAAAATGCAACAGAGCAATATAAAGAAGAAAATATTCAGAAAGCAGAAAACCATTTTAATAGAATTAAGTTAGATACATACAAATATGTTAGTGATTATAAAAAGCAGTTATGTAAAATCATAGCTACTTTTTTGTTTGCTCATTCATATTTAAGTCAATTCTTTTGATAATGATCACCTCCACTTTTGGAGATAAATTTACCACACTTGAGACATTTTCTCTTTCCCATTTCAAAGTCTCTCTGCCGTTTACATTACAGTAGGCAAATAGCCAAAACAAACATACTCTTTCAAAAATCTCTTCTAAAAAATTGCAATATTACAATAATAGTCCTCTTAAAACTAATCCAAAAAGGATGTGGCACATGTAACTTTTTCAGTGCTATAATTCCTTCCTTATAAGACCGCCAATAGCCCTTTAAGCTTCCAGAACTTGTCCCTCCATAAAACATGTGAACTAATACTTCTGGAATATATGACACCTTCAATTTCTCATCTTTGAAAATACGTACTTCAAATTCATAATCGGCACCACCACGGTATTCCGTATTATAACCGCCATATATTTCATATACCTCCCTTTTTACATACAAAGTTGGATGCCCTGCCATCCAACCGTCTTTTATTTTTCCCTCACCCATATGCCAATAACGTATTACTTCCCCTTTCTCACCAAGATAATATAAATCACCATGTACTACGTCACAATTCTCTTTTTCAAAAGTATCTGCAATCTTTTGCAAAACTTTTTCGTCTGCATACTTATCATATAACAGTCCGATAATCTCGCCTTTCGCCATTTTAATCCCTTTATTAATTGCATAATAAAGACCATCATCTTTTTCAGATATCCAACGCATCTTCCCATTCATTTTCTTTTCGTATTCTTGTATAATCTCTATCGTGCCATCTGTTGATCCACCATCTATAATAACACTTTCATAATCTGTAAATGTCTGACCCAGAAGGGAATCAAGCGTCTCTTTTAAATGCCATTTATCATTATAAGTTACTGTAACAACAGAAATTTTTGGTCGCATAACCCTGTTTCTCCTTTTCTTTATACATAACAATTCCATTGCTCCACACTAAACCCCATTTTTGAGCAAATCATATTCGCACTTGCGACTTACCACAAGGATGGGATACATCATTATTCCTGTAATGATGATTTCCAAAATTTATATCTAATATAACAGCCCCTATTCTTTGTTATATCATAATTTTTGCACAAGTTTTCTGTGCATTATAAAGGATGCTGCTTTTACATTCTCCCAAGACAAACACCTCTAATGCGCTCATCATATTATAATCACGCAGACTAGTTACTACTGTTATTGTCTCCTGCTAAATTCAGACTATAAATATCATATTAAGGAGATAAAATAGAAAAATAGTTTGTCTAAGTGTATCTTATGCAACAACATAACTAGTCCAACACCAAATCTAATTTTTGTTGTCTGTCCCTTTGGTCGGAACAATCCATAATATTTATTAGATGCATAATCAGGAAACTTCTTTCTTACATCTGACATAAAAAAATCATATTTATCACGCATACGCTTTATTCTTCCGCCATGTCCATATGTGATTAACGCATTCACCATATTAGTAATATACGTATACTCCAGCATCCGATAGTCTTTTTCTGACAACTTACTAATATCAAACCACTCAAAATATTCATCAAAAACCTGCGAAATAATTCTCTCAAATTTTTTTTCGTAATTCATGGAACCTGTTATCGATTTTTGATTAAAGTAGTAATAATATCCTGCATAATCAATAACATGATACGATGCACCACAACTGAAAGCACAAAGACTGAAAAATGTATCTTCTCCACAACGTAATTTAGAAAATTCTAAATTATTTTTTATCAAAAAATCTTTTCGAAACATTTTCGCGCACACAATCGGATATGTCAAAAGACTCCAATCACTGTTCTTTGCTTTATGCACTCTGTAACGCTTTCCCTCCATATCTCTAATATAACCGCCAATAACAACGTCACAGGTATGAGTTTGCATCGCTTCAAGATATGTTGCAACATAATCTCTCTTTATATAATCATCACTGTCAATAAAAAGGATATACTCCCCTTTTGCAATTCGCATACCACGTTCTTTAGTCTTACCAGGACCAATATTTTTTTCATTATAAAGCGCCTTAATTTTATCAGGCTCACATTCTGCATAACTTTCCATTATTTCTTTACTGCTATCAAGACTACAATCATCAATACAAATCACCTCATAGTCTTTGTATGTCTGTGCCATAATACTATCTAAACATCTGGACAAATATTTTTCTACATTGTATACTGGTACAACTATTGTCACCTTAGGCATATTCCCTCCTGCTAATTCGCTATCACTTTCATCTACACGCACAGTATAGAACATTTTATTCATTTTGTAAATCTAATTTCCTATCGACGGCAGAATAACTCACCATTCTAGACATCATCTAGCCTAAAACACCCCATAAATCTACCGCGTAAAATTCTTTTTCCCCAATATATCCTCCAATGAAACTTACTTAAAAATACAGGCAAAATGCCCGGATATTCCTTTCTTATTTTTTCTGTAAATACTCCATAAAATTTTCTTTATTTTCTTTTGCTGTTGTCGTAGGCCTGCCCAAATCTGTCCTGGCGCCAATAGAACATTTCACCTCAATAAAGCACAGCGTTTGCAAAGATTTTGCTGCTTTGAGCGCTTCGTCCAAAGCAGCCGGACTATCAACACAGATCACACTCTGATACCCGCACCCCTCTGCAATACTGGCAAGGTTAATCTTTGATGCGGCTGTAGGCATACCGCCAACGGTTTCATGCGCCTCATTATTAATCACAATATGAACCAGATTATTTGGCTTGATGCTTCCAATTACCGCCATTGCTCCCATATGCATCAGCGCAGCGCCATCTCCGTCCACACACCATACCTTTGTGTCCTGTTTATTCAACGCAATCCCCAATGCAATAGAACTTGCATGTCCCATAGAACCCACCGTCAAAAAATCATACTGGTGTCCTGTTTGCATAGTCTCCCTGTTTTCAAACAATTCCCGGCTTGCTTTGCCCGTTGTTGAAACAATCGGATCTGTCCCGGAAATTTTTGTAATATGACCAATGATTTCTTCCCTGCTCATGGAATATTCATTACTGTATGTTACCTTTTCTGTATATTGTAATGCACCCTTTTTTACAACAAATGCAACACTTTTTCCAATCGCAAGCAACGGACGGAATGCTTCCATTGCTTTTCTTAGTTCTTCCGGTGTAGTCTTACTGTCCACAATAAATGTTTTGATTTCCATATCTTCAAGAAGCTTCACTGTGATCTCTCCCTGATAAATATGCTGCGGCTCGTCATGCACGCCGGGTTCTCCCCGCCAGCCAACAATAAAAATGCATGGAATCCCATAAACTTTGGGATGCAGTAAGGAGGCAGCCGGATTAATGATATTCCCAATTCCGCTGTTTTGCATATATACCGCAGGAATTTTCCCAGTTGCCAGATGATACCCGGCCGCCAATGCAGCGCTGCTTCCTTCATTTGCAGCGATAATATGACGCCTACCAATGCCAAACTCATGCATAAGATAGTCGCAAAACGGTTTTAACAGAGAATCGGGGACTCCTGTATAAAATGATACGTCCAATATTTCAATCAATTTTGATACTTCCATATTTATTCTCCTATTCTGTTCCAATGGTAAATTGCATAGTATATTTCCTTAATAGCCAGTCTGCTTAGTCCAACAGGGTTATTTTTTAACCGTTCTACATTGACCGAATCTGTCAGCATATCGATATCTTCCCGGGCAATCGTCCGCTCAAGTGCAAGTTCTTCCACCAGTTTTTTCAAAAAACAAACTGCTTTCGCCACACTCTCACATTGAAGCAGCTCTGCCAGTTCCTCAAATATCTTTTGAAGATATCCTTTTCCTCTTACATCCACACAATCGAAAAGATGATGCTCCATATATTCCCACAGCCACACATTACATAGCGCCGCCGCATGACCATGGGCATAACCATAACGCGAAGTCAGCTTATAGCACATCGCATGTCCCGCTGTTGTCTTTGTAATGTTGATTGCTTTTCCTGCAAGATTTGCTGCTATAAACATATTTCGGTTTGCTTCCTCTTCATTTGCCAGATAACCATCCTTATTCTGTAAAACCATGCGGATACTCTCTGCAGCATAATTTCTGCTCTCTTCGTTTGAATGAACAGACCAATACGACTCAATCCCATGGCAGAGGGCGTCAAGCATTGTCGCCTTTCTCTGATAATCCGGTAATGTTTTTAACATAGCAGCGTCAAAATATACAGCATCCGGAATCCCTGCAGTATCTGCTATAGAGATTTTTTTCCCCTTGTCATAAATCACAGCAAAACTGGTAGCCTCACTCCCTGTTCCTGCCGTTGTCGGAATTGCCAGAAAAGACATTGGCTCTGCATGGATTTCCTGTTCCAAATAAGATTTTTCTGAATCCATATTTTGAAACAGCCGAATACATTTTGCCACATCTATACAGCTTCCGCCACCAACTGCCACAATCCCGTCACAATAACCGGCATGAAATGCTTCAACACCTTTCCTGACCGATCCATATTCCGGGTTAGGAGTAAAATCTGTAAAAGAACTCCATTTTACAACACCAGATTCTTTTAACCTCAAAAAATAACGGTACAACGCCTGCCGCTCAAAGGATTTTCCGTGTACCAACAACACTCTTTTCAAACCAGACTCTTTAAAATAATTTCTTATCGCCTCATAAGATCCCTCTTCACTCAATATTTTTTGCGGCATACTAGTTCTCCTCCGGTATCAGTGTAATAATTTCCTTGATCGGCATACACCTTTCCTCATCGGCTTCTTTTGCGCGGTGACATTCCAAAATCCTTTCTGCTGTCTTCTGCATCGCCGGAAAACCACTTCTTGTCAGCTGATTTGCATAGATTACAACATTCACACCGCGCTCTTTAAATTCTTTTTCTGTCACTGCATTAAAGGAAGTCGGCACAACAATCAACGGGCTGGCACTATCCTTTTCCCGGAATCTTTCCACAAACTCAAAAATTTCTGCAGGATCCTTTTTTCTGCTATGAATCATAATCCCATCAGCGCCAGCAGCAACATAAGCAAATGCCCGCTCCAGCGCATCTTCCATCCCCTGTTCCAGGATCAGGCTTTCCACCCTTGCCACGATCATAAAATCATCTGTCTTTTGCGCAAGCTTTCCGGCATGGATCTTAGCAGAAAAATTTTCAATACTGTCCTGTGTCTGCTCCACTTCTGTTCCAAATAGAGAGTTTTTCTTAAGTCCTGTTTTATCTTCTACAATGATCATAGAGACTCCCATACGTTCCAAAGTACGTACAGTATATACAAAATGTTCTGTCAGGCCACCGGTATCTCCATCAAATATGATTGGTTTCGTCGTTACTTCCATAATATCATCAATAGTACGAAATCTCGAGCTCATATCTACAAGTTCAATATCCGGCTTCCCCTTTGCTGTAGAATCGCACAGGCTGGAAACCCACATTGCGTCAAACTGAAATGTCTTTCCCTCCTGATATACCATCGTCTTTTCCGCAATCAACCCTGTGATACCGCTGTGGGCTTCAATCGCAGTAACCAGACCTTTCATACTGATCAATTTTTTCAGGCGTCCTCTCCTAAGTTCAGGCATTGCCAGATCAGCACGAACACGTTGCTCTAATGCCTGATATTTTTTATCATTAGAATAAGGGTATTCTATCAACTCACCGCCCTGCTGTCCAAGCACATCCAACACTTCATCACGAACAGGGCGCTGGATACTTTCTTTCCAGTCGTCACCGTGAACAACATAATCCGGTTTATAACGCAGTAAATTTTCCCGATAGCTCAATTCCTTTTGACAGACAACTTCACTGACCCCGGCAATATTTTCAAATAAGGTTTTACGCTCTTCATACGGCAACAGTGGAAACCTCTTATAACTGGATACTGCTTCATCTGAAAGAATCCCTACCATCAGCCTTCCAAGAGATGCCGCTTTCTTGATAATCGTAATATGTCCGCTGTGTACTACATCCGTAGAAAAACACATATATACGGTTTTTTCACTCATTTTCTTTCAACCTCCTTTTTACAACTTCTAAATCCTCCGGATTATCTATCTCCCGACACAGTCGATTGTCAATCTCAAAAGGCAGAAGAGGATATTGCCCCGCAAGCTCATTCCATGCATTTTCCGCATAACAATTTACATTTCCCGATTCACAAAAATGACAGATACTTCCAAGCCAGGCAGTCCATTCACTCATATTTAGCTTATACAAAGGCTGTGATGCAAATGCATTGTCAAAAAATTCAACGCCAATCTGAACCACATATCCATCCTTTATTACTGCCTTAAAATCTTTTTCTGGCAATACAGTACCAGCGCTGACAGCGACACAACTGTCCTCTTGCGTCAAAATATCATCCAGCACCGACTGTTCAAATACCAGATCGCCATGCATCAAAAGGATTTCCTCGCCCTTTAGCTCATCCCTTGCACAATAAATCGAATAAATATAATTCGTAGAATCAAACTGCGGATTTTTTACAAAGGTAATTTTCTGCGCAAGCCCCAGTGAACTACAGTAATCTGTCAAAACTTCATCATAATATCCCGTTGTGATAACTATATCGTCTACCCTGCCTTCTAACATTTTCAACTGTCTGCTCAAAATTGTATCTTTCCCATGAATTTCCGTCATACATTTAGGATGCGTCTTTGTCATGCTTCCCATCCGGCTGCCCAGACCGGAATTTAATATCAATGCCTTCATCTTGTGTTGCCTCCTGCCTTTTCTCTTTCTTTTGACAAAATATCAATATTTTTATATATTTTATCGCCTTTTCGCCTTATCTGCAACCTCATTAACGAACCAACCACTCCATGCGGCAGATGCTTAATCATCCACTGCTTTACTCCCATAAACCAAATTGAAAAAGAAGATATCTCGCTGGCATACTCCCCCATATTAAGGTCTCTCTGTATTTGAGTCCTTTCTTTAAAGGAGATTAAGACCTCCATATTCGATACGCCATCCATTGTACAGATAGACACAATACAATCTGTGTAGACAAATTTCTTTCCATCCATCAACAGCCGGGCAAGCAGATGAAAATCCGCCGCATTACGGAATCTTGTATCATAACCATATTCTTTCATCAGAGACGTTTTAATAAAACATGCCTGATGACTAAACGGCATGGAGGTAAAGGAGCTATGTTGTCCCCGCCACAATGTATATTCTTTCTTTCCCCGGCAAAATTCATATTCGCAGACAGAATCTCCATACAATACATCTGCATAGACTTCTGCCTGTCCAAAAACTTTGGTCAGCGCTGTCTCGTCAAAAAATATATCATCTGCATTCATAAAATTAATATATTCTCCAGAGGCCGCGGCTGTCGCCTGGTTCATTGCATCATAAATCCCTGTATCCTTCTCAATGATATGCACCAATGCAATTCCTTTTTTTTCGAAATCTTCTTTATATCTCGCAACAATCTCATTTGTCTTGTCGTGAGAACCGCCGTCTTTTATGATATATTCTATCTTAGGATAATCCTGTGATAATACGGAACGTATTGTTTTTTCAATCACTTTCTCGGCATTATAACAAACGGTAACCACAGAAACCGTCAACAATTCTCTACTCATTATTTTTGTGCGTGGCAAAATATTCCTTATATGACTGGTTACAATCATATATTATCTGGTCATCATGCCACATCCCCCTTTCTTCCACTGGTGGAAATTTCATATAATCGCCATAAACATTCTCTAATATTTTATCATATCCCTTTGGAACAGGAACAAGCATATCCTCAAAAGGCAGCTTTATCGTTTCTTCTGCATATTTTGCCTCAAAATAATACTTTTTACAAAGCGAATGATGATATAACAGACCAATACACCTGGCATTTTTGCTATACTTTGTACACCACTTATAATGTTTCTTCAACAAACTGTCATATCGGTACAGCCTGGAATAAAGATGCACCATTTTTGTCACAAATCTCCACAAAAAATTAGGAGGATATTGTTCCCGGTAATAACTGACTGCCAACGCAGTATAATAATCCCGCATAAAAAACTGGATTTTCCGCTTTATGCCAGAATCAGTATAACCATCTAACGGATAAATATCAATATAAACGCCATTATTATATTCTTCACTCCAGTTCTGCTTAATAATGCCTGTTGTTTCACTATTTCTCAATCTGGCATAGCCGATAAAAAATTTCCTGTCATTATCGGCTGTCTGAAAAAAATACGGCTCGTCAAACGCCTCTCCTGCTACACGGCACAACTTATCAAAATCCTCTCTGCCCATCGCAACGTCCAAATCATCATCCCATGGAATAAAACCTTTATGGCGCACCGCTCCAAGAAGCGTTCCCCAGATAACAAACATTTTAATCTCATGTTTTTCACAAACATTCTGTAACTTCTGAAGTAAATCCATCTGCACGCTCCAGAGCTTTTTGGTCTCTGCGGTAACAGAATATCCATCCCTGACCTCTTCTTTCAAAAAATCATCTGTCATCGCCTATATCTCTCCTCTCTCTCGCAAACGTTTTTCCGCCTGCCTCAAATATTTCTTATCATTAACAAACCCCCACAAATCCGTCAGACCAGTAATAAAAATCCGGTATCCCAACCGCAGAACAAACAAAAATACCGGCATCTGCCTTAAACGCGTATTAATAAACAGCCTGCCATAATCAGATTTTTGATATCCTTCCATCTGATGCTGTCTGACCATAAGCTCAACACGCTCTTCAAAGGTATAGCCATACGCTCCTGGATTTCCTGTCCGCAAAGCGCTGATATGGGCGCGCGGCTCATCCACATGAGTTACAGCACGATAAGCAGAAATACCTTGCTTCCAGGCAAGATTTGACAAAACACTCTGATCATGCCGGTGTTCTCTAAATCCCTCTTCATTTGGCAGTCCACAGACATTATCCATGTCTGTTATAACCCTTTCATCCCCCGCATATTTCATAAATTCCGTTAGAAATGCAATGCTTTCTTTACTTTTTCTTACCAAAATATACCCTCCGGAGACCATGATCGCATTCTTTGCGTCTTCATTATCACAATCCATCAATACAAATGCATCACGCTTACACCAGTCTTTCGCCGGCACAAAACCAGAAGACAGGAAAATATCCTTGCCATCCCGCTCTAACTGACGCACCATATGTTTAATCCCTCTGATATAAATCATTCCTGCATCAGTATAAATCAAAAATTCACCATTTTCCATCTTTTCTAATGTTTTAAGCATAATATACGGCTTCCATATCCAATATCCTCCGCCACGCTTCTGCGACAAAATAGATGCATATTTTTCCTGAAAATCTTGCCCCAAATCTTCCGGTCCATATGCAACTGTCTCATCAGCGCCTCCAATTACCCTTGCCGTAAATAAATTTAACTTTTTAGACATCTGATAATTTTGATCTGAATAACTAATTGCAACAATCTTTCTGCATGATTTCATATTACTCTCCATTCCAGGCGAATCGATTCGCTTTGCATAAAAAATCAGCGCATCTGCGTAATTTTTCAACCTATTCTATTATTGCCTCTTTTTTACTCTTTTTTATAAAAAATCCTGACAACTTTTAATACATTTCTTCCGATAAAATTTCTAAATATCATCAACTTAGAAAAAATATAATCCCAAAAATGAAACGACCGGATTCGAAAATCAACTACCTCAAAATGTTCGCTCCGATTGTAGGTGTGCATTCCAATGCAGGCTGTTTCTTCCGGCTGCATTTTGATTTCTTCCAATCTCCTCTCAAATGCGAACTCCTCCTGATAATGTTCGCCACAGGCAAGCAGCTTTAAGAATATCAAGCTTTCGCCATAGCTGACGCTGCAGTTTTGCGCCACACGGTACAATTCCCCATTTTCAGAAAAAAATTTTCCTCCCGGTCTTGCAATCCTCGCATCATTTGTGATCAGTTCCAATTTACCATCCAAACTCATATCCTTTTGAAGCCTCCCCCTCACCAGAAAAGATGTCCCTTTTTGAATCTGATAGGAAAATAAATATTTCATCGTTCCATTTTCTGGTAACAACGTAGTATCTGCATACTTATCTCCCTCTAAGATAACCGTCTCCTTTTTCCAGCGAAAGGGAAATTCCGCAGCCCGGTAAGTATATATTTTTTTTGCTTCGTTTGTTTCTGCACAAATATGGATCCCCTGTTCATCCTCCCATATAAAAGGATATGACATATGATGCCATTCTGATATCACATTCTTCCACGGGCTTGCTTTTCCATCCTGATAACAGCAAAAGGCAATGCTCCCCCGCTGTCGAAAATAATTCCAGACTTCTGCAAAGATATAAACCGTCCCGTCTTTTTCAAACAGAAATGGGTCTGCCGCCCAACCGTACCATGGATTTTGAATAATAAAAAACGGCGAGTCAACAGACAAAATCCCCTGTTCTCTCTTTCTTATTCCCACCTTCCACTCAACTTGATAAGACTTAATTAAACCTGACATAATCTTCTCCTTAAAAACTACTGTTTCATCGTTTTCCAAAGCGCCTTGATCTGTTTAAACTTCCAAAGATACAGCCCCACCGTGATTCCCAGAAAGGCAGCATACCGCACAATGCGCATTTCTGGTAAAATAAGCATCATTGCAGCATAAAAAACTACAATTCCTATCCAAAATGTCATATATTTGATATCATAAATTTTTCGTACCTGCAGTTTTCTGCAAAAAATATAATTCAGTAACAGCAAAATAAAATAACTGGCTCCCGTAGTATAGCAAGCCGCCATA
>CANQCD010000031.1 GCA_947589455.1 uncultured Lachnospiraceae bacterium
ATATCTAAAACATTGCCACTTTTCCATTATATCTATTGTATTTTCTATATATTCATAATGATTTTAATGTGAATCATCATTTTCAGTTAATGATTTTTTAAAATAATCTCTGCCACTTCCACCGCTTTCCAGAAACAGCTGTCATAGCTCTCCTCCGAATCCCATCCCGGGTTAAATTCCTCGATGACCTGGGACAGGACGTTATGGCAGCCGGTATTGTCTGATTCATCCAGCGGCTGGATAAAATGTTCATCAAACTGCGCCGCCTCTTCCTCGCCGATAAAGTCTGCGCCGAACGCCCGCCATACCAGACCAAAGGCGGCATATGGACATCCGTTTTCACGGTATTCCTTATCCTGCTGATGATGGTCAAATGCTCCCCTTCCAATATCATAAACAATCCCGTCATAATCGGCCGGCACTTCAAAGCCTCTCTCCACTTCAAAGGACGGATTTAATATCCTGAGAAAAGCTGTTGTAAAAACATCGTCGGCATGAAATTTAGCGCCATGGGTAAACCCTTTTGCCGGAATTTCCAATCTATCCTTCCTCATTACAGCATTCCCTCTAATCTCTCACGAACCGCCTTGATAAAATCCTGGCTGTTTAATACAGTTACCTTGTCAAGGCTGGTGATCAGCGCCAAATCTTTTGTCATTTTTCCCGCCTCGATCGTCCCTAATGTCGCGCTCTCTAATTTATCAGCAAAAGAACACAGCTCGGCAAGCCCGTCCATCTCGCCGCGCTTGCGCAGTGCGCCTGTCCATGCAAAAATCGTCGCCACAGAGTTCGTCGACGTCTCTTCGCCCTCCAGATGCTTGTAATAATGTCTCTGCACTGTTCCGTGAGCTGCCTCATATTCAAAGACTCCGTCTGGTGAGACCAGGACAGACGTCATCATGGCAAGAGAACCACATGCAGAAGATACCATATCGCTCATAACATCACCGTCATAATTTTTACATGCCCAGATAAATCCGCCCTTTGCCTTCATCACACGAGCTACAGCGTCATCAATCAGCGTATAAAAATACTCAATGCCTGCCGCATCGAATTTTTCCTTATATTCCCTGTCAAAAATATCCTGGAAAATATCTTTGAAATTGTGGTCATATATCTTGGAAATGGTATCCTTTGTCGCAAACCAAAGATCCTGTTTTGTGTCAAGCGCATAGTTGAAACATGCCCGCGCAAAGCTTTCAATGGATTTGTCTTTATTGTGGATTCCCTGGATAATCCCCGGTCCGTCAAAATCCATGATAGTCTTGCGAATCTCCTGCCCGTCTGCTCCGGTAAATACAAGCTCTGCCTTTCCGGCGCCTGGAACCTTGATCTCTGTATTTTTGTATACGTCGCCGTATGCATGTCTCGCTAATGTAATCGGCTTTTCCCAGTTTTTCACACACGGCTCAATGCCTTTTACCTGGATTGGCGCACGGAACACCGTGCCGTCTAAGGCTGCGCGGATCGTGCCGTTCGGCGATTTCCACATTTCTTTTAAATGATATTCCGTCATACGCGCCGCATTTGGCGTGATCGTTGCACATTTTACCGCAACGCCGTATTTCTTTGTCGCCTCAGCCGAATCAATAGTGACCTGGTCGTTTGTCTCATTGCGGTATTCCAGTCCCAGATCGTAATATTCCGTCTTTAAGTCAATAAATGGAAGGAGTAACTCATCCTTGATCAATTTCCACAGGATGCGGGTCATCTCATCTCCATCCATCTCCACCAAAGGGGTTTTCATCTGAATTTTAGCCATAATATCCTCCATTCCAAGCAAATCCATTTGCTATGCATATGTATTCGCTTTGCGTTTTATGCGATTTTTCAACCTGTACCATCTGTATACATGTATGCAAAAGGTATACAATCTTTTTCTATCCTATCACAAATGGCGGCTTTTGTAAAATCCTATGTGCCCCGCAGCCTTGTTTGCTGTTTTTTCAAGCTCTTTTACCTGTTCCGTCTCCTGCTTTGACACCTCTTCTGTCTTTTTTAATCCCTGTTCGAGCTCTCTTGCATAGCGAATGACTGCCTCTGTCTGTTCGCGGTTCTGCTGAGACGTCTCATAGACCTCTTTCACCGAATCCCTCAACTTTGCCGCCGCAGCTCCTGCCTCGTCCGACTGCTTCCGCATATCTTCAAACAGCCCCTGGAGCGTTTCTGATTTCTTTTCCTGCCTCTGCCCCGCTGCCGTCAGCGCTTCAAATTCTGGTATAATATTTTCAGCGAGCAGATTTGCCATATCCTGCGACAGCCGCAGGGAAGCCCCCATCGCCTGCGACACGGCGCCGCTGACAGCCTCCGCCTTTTCTGATACAGAAAGCGCCGCCTGCGACAAATCGCCGATACTTTCAGCAACTGTCGCAAATCCCTGCCCCATATCGCCTGCACGATCCGCCTCAATATTAGCGTTGAGAGCCAGCATACCAGACTGGTTTGAAATATCCGATATTTCAAGCGCCAGCTCCTTTAACAGCTCTGCTTTCTCTATCCTCTCTTTTTCCTTTAACAATTCGCCCTGGACTTGCTCTAATACCTGCAAAAGACCCTCTCGGAACTTTGCGGTATCCTCTGTCCATTCTGCGCAGTTTTTCTGGATTTCCCCTGTCGCCTCCGTCCCCTGCTCCGACGTCTTTTTCGTCTCTGCCGTGGAAGCTTCCATTTCATCAACGCGCCGCCCGATCGTTTCTACTGCGGCGATCGTCTCGCCGGTACTCTCCGCTAATTCTCTTAAAAGCGTACTGACGCCGCGGATGTCCTCTCTTGCCCTCTGCATCTTCTGCCCCACATCCTCTGATGCGTCAAGCAATTCATCTGAACGGTTCTTGATCCTTGTGATCGTCCCCCTCGTCTGCTCAAACAGCATATTAAGGTTTTTGGCAATCTCTTCAAACTCGTCCCCGGTATAAATGCGTATCTTGCGGGTGATATCATCCCGGCCGTTTACCGCCTCTTCTACCTTTTCATGGAAAAGCAGCATACGCCGCCGCAACAGCGCCGCCATCAAAAAGCCAGTCACGCCCGCCGCGATCAGGCATACGATTCCCAGAATCAGCACCGGGAGCAAATAACTCCTGCCGTCTGCCAAAGCGCCCTCCTGTGACGCCCTGACTGTATTTTGCACCGCCATATAAGCGGCGGCAGACATAACGGCTACGATGAAAAGCGCCGTTAAAAAGCCGACCGCCCACAGTCTGGCGGCAAGGCTGCCTTTTCTTGTCTGTATTTTTCCCGGACTACTCATTGGTACCTCCTGTCTCTTCCCTGATAAAATCAAGTGTCTTAAACGTGTGCGGCAAAAATCTTCCCAGATAGCTATGCATAAAATGCTCTAACTCAGAAAGAATTGTTTCGGTGACTGTAAAGGAATACAGTTTTTCCAGCGGCGCAGATAATATGTACTGTAAAGTATACAGCGCATCCGGGCTCAACACAAGCGGATAATAACTGCGAAGCTCTGGGATACTGCGCGCGCATTCCTCGCAGACCAGACCGCCCGCCGAAAAATATACCGCCGCGGTATTTGCCCGATGGCAGCGCAGGCATTCAAACAGCTCAATCCCCTGCCCCTGCAGCTGCATCATACGCATCTCATAAATAATCCGGATCAACGGAAGCTTTAACACGGCTTTCTGCATATTTAACAGCGTGACATACAAAAGCAAAAGTTCTCCGGACGCCTCTATGTTTTCTCTGGTAAAATACTGCGCCAGCTCCACAAAATAAGCGGCGTAGCATGTCATGCTATAATCTTCTGCAATATCCCCAAAAGATTTCTTGACAGCCACAGCTTTTACTGTATAAGAGTTTCTTCCCTGATACAGGGTATACTCTCCAAAATGAAAAGGAATCGTACCTGCAGACAAAGGATTCGCCGCCCTCCTCGCCCCCGGGGCAAATGCCGATATCCTCCCGCGCTCCCTTGTCAGGAGCTCGATCCGCCGGTCGTATTCCTTCATCGGGGATGACGTCAAAACCATCCCTGTCAATGTAACCTGTTCTCTCATCGCTTCTTTCCTGTCATTGCCGCTCCTGCTGCCAGCATTTTTGATCGTGCAGGCCTCCGGCGGCTGTCTCTGCCATCTCTACCAGGCGCTCCCCTCTTGCCCGGCCTCCGCCCCGGAAAAATCTTTTGCGCTTACCTTTTCTCCGGGCTCTTCCTGTACCCTCTGCATACTTTCCCGATACTCCAAATAGTCCTTTACTTTGCCGGTAGCGGCAAATTGATTCCAACGTTCTTCCTGCTCCATCATCTCGCCATGCCCTTTCTAAAAAGTTCTTTTCTGTCCTTTTTACTTATAAGGAACTGCCTTGTACTCTATCAGTTAGCATGGCTTAGAATCAGTCCAATATACTTGGTATCTTCTGACAATCCTTTCCCAGACCGTCGGGACGGGATCAATCTCTGAAATCCTCCTTGCGGTATCCGTAATTTTTAATCAGAAAATCACTTTCCCGCCAGTCTTTTTTAACCTTTACCCAAAGCTTTAAATTAACCTTGCAGCCTAGCAGGTTCTCGATATCACAGCGCGCCTGCGTGCCAATCTTTTTGAGCATGGCGCCCTGTTTCCCGATCACGATTCCTTTGTGGGAAGGGCGCTCGCATATGATCGTCGCATCAATATCTATCATACTGCCGCCCTTTCTCTCCCGCATCCTGTCAACCGCCACGGCAATCCCATGCGGTATCTCATCATCTAGGCTGCGCAGCGCTTTCTCGCGGATCAGCTCCGCGGCAATCTGGCGCTCTGGCTGGTCGGTTATGGTATCTTCATCATAATAAAGAGGCCCTTCCTCCAGATAATCAAACATCGTCTTTAACAGCTCGTCGGTGTTTTCCCCCCGCAGCGCAGAAACCGGGATGATCTCACGAAACGGCACAATATCCTTGTAGGCGTCAATAAATTTTAATATCTCCTGCTTTGACACCAGATCGATCTTGTTGATGACCAGAAAGACCGGCGTATCTGTTTTTCGGAGTTTTTCTGCAATATAGCGCTCTCCCGCCCCGATAAACGCAGACGGTTCGACCAGCCATAAGATCAGGTCAACCTCTTTTAAAGTCTTCTCTGCCACCGTCACCATATACTCGCCCAGTTTGTTTTTTGCCTTGTGGATTCCCGGCGTATCCAGAAAAACAATCTGACCCTGCTCTCCTGTGTAAACTGTCTGGATCCGGTTTCTGGTAGTCTGCGGCTTATTTGACGTAATCGCGATCTTCTGTCCGATCAGATGGTTCATCAGCGTAGACTTGCCGACATTTGGCCTGCCGATCAATGCGGCAAAGCCTGATTTAAAATGCTCCATATTGTACTCCATTTCTCTCCGCTGCTATTGCAACTGTCTTTTTCATGCTTTTTTAGCGTCTTTTGCGATAATTGTTATGATAATGACCTGATATTGCCAAACAGCTCTTTTTCATCCTGGATACGTTTCTCATTTCCTATCACACAGAGGCAGCCGCCCTCCGCCACGGCACGAAGCACAGGCGCAAGCCCGCGGATATCCTCCAGCGTGCAGGAAAGCACTTGTTCTCGCTCCTTCTGCAGGGTTTCTTCCGACAGTTCTTTTAAATATCCTATCATGGAGCGGTTCCCTTTCATATATGGCGTCAAAGGCGTATCCAGCCCGCTGATCGTGCCGATGATCGTCTTTGTGATCTCACGCTCCTCTGCGTCATAATGCTCCAGATAATCCGCCGCCTTTTCATATACACCAAGTGTACCGGACAGATTGGGATCGCGGTATGAGGTAAAGAAGCCCTCGCCCTCTCGGCTAAAATTGCTGAAAACACCATACGCACCGCCCTTGACGCGCACCTCATTCCACAGATAGTCGTAGTTGAGCAGATGCCTTGCCACGCTGAGCGCGCCATAATTTACCGGAAGCCCGGCATAATCCCCGCCGACTGCGACATACTGGATCTCCGCCGGAGTACAAAACGCCTCCTGCATCTTTTCCGGTACCGGGACATATTCCTGCAGTGCGCAGATCCCCTGCTGTTTTTCCTCTGCGGAGACGCCGTCAGAAAAATCATCCAGCTTTTGTAAAAACTCCGGCATATTTTTTTCAAACGTCTGATATTCCGCATCGCCCCCGGTAAAGGAAACCATCATGCCTTTTCTGGAAAAGATTTCTGCCAGCAGAGCTTTGCAACCCGCCATCAGCTTTGCCTTCTCCTCCTCAAAATGCTCGTCAAGCCGCACCAGATAAGAATAATATCCAAGGTTGCTGTCATGGTCATGCAGCCATGCGCTCTTTGAAAAATAAGACAGCGCCCTGGAAGCCGCCACAGCGTGGCCGGAAGACATCAGGCTTACCTTCAGCCGGGAGCGTGCCTCCGCCACGACCTCGCGCAGATGTTTTTCATCAGAAAACAATGTCTCAAACATCATCTCTGCGAGCAGATCAAGCGCCTGTGGAATCTTATCCTGCAGTACTTTGACCGCCGTCTCAAACTTGAGCAGATAATCGTTCTTATCGCCTGTTTTGCAATAGATATGGAAACTGGAAGTAATCCCCCCGGTGTAAAAATTAGTCTCTGTGTCAAACTCCCGGTAAGAGCGCTTCCGGGTATCCATATAGCCGAACAGCGTGCCGAGGAAACTGATCTGGGGGACATACTTCTCCAGCCTGCCCACATCGAACAACAGGCAGATATAAGCAATGCCATTGGTATTGATGTTGTGATGGATCACCGGGATTTTCTGTATCTCTTTTTTATCGTTATAATACGGCTGTATTTTTTTATCAATATCTTCGCGGCGCAGCATCGGGATTTTTTCCAAATCCTCTTTCGGCGTCGGCGCCGCCTGGTATTCTTTTAACCTGCGGGTATCCTCGACCAGACTGGTAATTTCCTCCGCTGACAGACTTTCCTTATACTTGCGCAGCTTCTCTGCGACTGCTGCTTCCTCCCTGACTGCCATTCCCGGCTCCGGCTCCATCTCGATCAGAACGGCGTGCGGGTTGTCTAACAGGTACTCCCTGATCAGCTTCTCATAAAAATCCGTCTTTAACTGCTCCCGTAAAAACGGATAGTGTTCTTCATAGCGCAGGGCTTCATACGGCAGGCTGTCGTCATGCAGCCATGTCTTAAACGCATTGATGCTGTAGATAAGGCCTTTTGGCATAGAGCCGTAGTCTGCTTCACGCGAGCGAAATTCCAGCGCATTGATCGCCGCCTCCAACGCTTTTTTATCAATTCCTTCTTCTATAATTTTCTCTAATGTCTGCCGGATCACTTCATAGAATTTCTGCCTCTGTCCCGGCGCGGCATTTTTCGTCGTGATCGCAAAATAATCCTGCCGCAGGATATCGCAAAAATCCACGTCAACGTCCGAGCCAAGCCCGGCGTCCAAAAGCGCCTGTTTTACCGGCGCTCCCGGCATCTCTACCAGCACATATGCCAGGACAGTAAAGGCACGGCAGAGCTTCTGGTCAAATGTAATATCCATCGCCGATGCAAAAGCATAATATGTCTTTTCACGACAGTCAGCATCCTGTGCCACCGCATATTTTGTCTTCAAATCCTTTCTTCCGGTAAAGGGCTTCTGCAATGGGATCTCAGACTTCGCCGGGATATCTGGATTTGCCGGGAATGCCGACAGGTAATTGCTGTCAATAAACTCTAGCTTTTCTTCGATATCAAAATCTCCATAGAGGTAAATATAGCTGTTTGACGGATGATAATATGTCCTGTGGAAATCCAGATATTCTTCATAAGTCAGGTTCGGGATACATTTTGGATCGCCGCCGGATTCCTGCCCATAGGTGTTGTCAGGAAACAGGCTGTTCATCAGAAAACGCTCGAGTACGCTTTCCTCAGAAGAATACGCTCCTTTCATCTCATTGTAGACAACTCCGTTGTAGACGATCTCTCCTTCCTCGCTCTCCAGCTCGTAATGCCAGCCTTCCTGCTTAAAAATCTCCTCATACTTGTAGATATTTGGATAAAATACTGCATCCAGATAAACGTGCATCAGATTGTCGAAGTCTTTCTCATTATAACTCGCTACCGGGTACATTGTCTTATCCGGATAGGTCGTCGCATTGAGAAATGTGTTGAGCGAACCTTTGACAAGCTCCACAAAAGGATCCTTTGCCGGAAAATGCTCTGAACCGCACAGGACAGTATGTTCAATAATATGCGGTACGCCTGTCTCATCCTTCGGCGGCGTCCGGAATCCGATATTAAAGACCTTGTTGTTGTCTTCGTTGCTAAAGACAAGTACCCTGGCGCCGCTGAGCTTATGCCGGAGCGTCAGCACAAAGCTGTCCGCCTCTTTTACAAACTCTCCCTTCTCTAATGCATATTCCTCTGGAATCGTCACCTCTGAAATTTCCTTAATCTTTGCTGCCATAAATTCCTCCATGCTTCCATAATATTTTCTAACGCCCCGTGCGAAAGCCCGGGCGGATTTGTACTCGCCGCAGAGCTTGCAGACGGTTCTCTAAGATCTGTAAATCTTACTTCCCTGTTACAAGTCTGCAAGGCCTACAGACGGTTCTTTCCCTGCAGGGCTAAGAATCTCTGGTATGCTTCCTGCCATGCTTCCATATCCTGCGGCAGATATTCCTTTGTCCCAAAAGAGGCTGCCAGGATATCGCATTTTTCCTGCGGCGTCTGATATGCCTCCAGCGCCTTTAACTGCGCCATCACATTTCCAACCGCCGTTGCTTCGCTGGCGCCGGCGATCACGGGAATACCGAGTGCATTTGCAGTCATCTGGCACAAGAGGACATTCTGTGCGCCGCCGCCCACGATATACAGTTTTTCTTTCCATGTGATATGCGGTTTTAATGTATCATATACCTGTCTGTATTTTAATGCAAGGCTCTGCAGCATACAACGGATGATCTCTCCGTCTGTCTCCGGTACCGGCTGCCCTGTTTTTTTACAGTATTCCCTGATTTTTACCGTATAATCTTCCGGCTGCATAAAGTCGTCCGGATTGATAAAGCTCTGCAGTGGTTTTGCCTTTCCCGCCATCTCTGACATCTGGGAAAAACTATACTCCTTGCCCTGCGCCGCAAAATTCCGGCGGAGCTGCTGGTTCATCCACAAACCAATGATATTGACTGTCGGACGGTATCCGCCGTCTGCAGTCCCTTCGTTGGAAATCTTATCCCGGACGATCTGCGCGCCCTCCAACATAGTCTTTGAGGAAATTCCCATCAAAGACCAGGTACCGCTTGACAAAAAGGTAAACTCTCCTCCTTCTGCAGGCACGGCAGCCACAGCGCACGCCGTATCATGCCCCGGCGCAGATATAATATGAAGCGACTCCTGCCCTACTTCCTTCGCCACATCCGGTCGGAGCGTCCCCAAATCCCGGCCCGCAAAATCCACCTGTGTAAAAAGGCTCTCTGAAATCCCCGCCTTTGCGATCAGCTCCTTTGCCCACACCTTATGGCGCATGTCAAAAAGCTGCGTCGTAGAGGCGATAGAATATTCCGTATGCATCACGCCAGAAAACAGATACTCGATCAGGTTCGGCATCAGCAGCATCTTATCTGCACATGCTAACTGTGACGCCATATGCTCTTTCATATAATATAACTTATATAGCGTATTATATTCCAGGCTCGCGATCCCCGTCTGGGAAAAGGCGTATTCTTCCCCGCCGAGCTCCGCCAGCGCCTTTTTCATATTATCTGTATCGAGACAAGCATCCCGGTAACTTCCCGGCATTCCCAGCAGATTGCCCTCGCGGTCGATCAGTCCGCAGTCCACGCCCCAGGTATCAAATCCTACCCCGCTGATCTCTTCCCGGCACAGCGCAATGCCTTTTTTCATCTCATCCATCAAAAATAAAAGATTCCAGTATGCGCGCCCGTTTAATATGCTGAAATTATGAGGGAAGCGGTGGATTTCCTCCAGGGTGATCTTCTCTCCGTCAAATCTCGCCAGCATACCGCGGCCGCTGCTCGCGCCCAGATCAAACGCCAATACATTTTTTGTCGCCATGATTTACCTCATTTCCAATCCTTTGCTGATAGCAGTCCGGATATTTTTTATTTCTCCGGCTTACTGTACTTTTTGTAACCCGGATGCTTTCCTGTCACTTTATACTGCGAACGCATCTGGATCAGCCGGTCAATGTTTTCTCTTGGAAGCTCCTCGGCGCCGCCCAACAGATGCGCATTCAGGCTGATCTTTGCAAACAGCTCCAGCGTCTCCATACGGTAATAAGCAGTGATAACGTCTGCGCCCACTGACAACGCGCCGTGGTTCTTTAACAGCATGACGTCATGCTCTCCCAGATACGGTGCGATCGCCTCCGGCACCTCATTGGTAGACGGCGTCCCAAACGGCGTGACCGGCACAGAGCCAATCGCGATAACTGTCTCGATCATAGAATACTCATCCAGCGGCACATTTGCGACCGCATAGCCTGTCGCAACCGGCGGATGTGCATGTACCACTGCCCCGACATCCTCGCGCTCCGCATAGCACCTTAAATGCATTTTGATCTCAGAAGATGGGCGGTATCCCTCCAATCCCTCCAGAACATTTCCCTCCTTGTCAATATGCACAAGCTTTTCCGGTGTGATAAAACTCTTGCTGATCCCTGTCGGCGTTGCAAGAAACGTACCGTCCGGCAGTTTCGCCGACACATTTCCATCATTGGCCGCCACCCAGCCAAGCTGCCACATCTTATGGCAGACGTCACAAATCTCATCCCTCAATTCTGCATAACTTAATCCCATTTCTCTTACCTCCATTTTCTGTTGAATCATTGCTATTTATGGCAAATATAAATGACACGGCAGCGCGCCGGGCAGCCGGTTTATATCTGCGCACACGGCAGCGCCGCATATTCCTGCTCGTACGCAGGCGGCGCCGCCGATTGTTACCATACTTGATTATATTCTTTTACGAAACGCATAAACTGCTTTTCTTTCAGTGGCTTAGAAAAGAAATATCCCTGCAGGAAATCTCCCTGCAGCCCCTTGATAATATCAATATGCTCCTGCGTCTCAATCCCCTCTGCAATGATCTTCTTTCCCTCCGCTTTGATCATCGGCATCAGATCCATCAAAAACTGATTCTCACCCCTTGCATAGGACCAGACCAGGCTCTTGTCTATTTTTACAAAATCAACCGGAAGCTCCAGGATATTGACCAATGTGGAAGAACCCGTCCCAAAATCATCCATCGCTACCTTTGCGCCGGTATCTTTCAGGCTTTGCAGCGTCTTTTCCACTGCGTCAAAATCCGTAAACTCACTCTCTGTAATTTCCAGATGCATCCTTTCCATCGGAATGTCATAGCTTTCCGCAATCGCCGTCAGCCGCTCTGTCAGCCTTTCATAGCGGCACTGCCCCGGCGACAGGTTAATATTGATATCCTCAATCCCATATTGAAAAATATGGTTCCGGCTGGCAAATGCACATGCCTTTGCAAAAATCTGCTCTCCCAGATGAATGATCGTATGGTTTTCTTCCGCCACATGGATAAAATATTCCGGGTTGATATACTGCTTTTTATCATCCTTTAAACGCGATAACACTTCCAGCGACGTAATCCGTCCCTTCTCAATCGAATAGATTGGCTGAAACTGGATTTCAATGCTGTTATCCATGATCGCCTCTTCTATCAGATGCGCCACTTTCTTTTTATCCTCCGCCTGCTCCACCGTATCATGCCGCAGACGGATCAGCTCGCCCGGCAGATGGTGGTTTTCATGGTCAGAACGCGCATAATGCAGCCTCTGGATCAGCTCTTCGATATCCTCCCCGTCTTCTGGATAGACAGACAGGTAAAAACTGTACTCGTGGCTGACCTCTTCTTCCTTGATCATCCAGTCTTCAGGAATCTTTTCCTTTACCGCCTCATACAGTGAGACTGCCTCCTCTTTGGAATCTAAAATAACGGCATAGGTAGACGCCCCAATATGAAAAGCCGTCCCCTCCGGCACTTCCTGCAGCAAAATACCGCGAATCCTCCTCTGTACCTCCCACAGCCTCTCCTCGCCATAAATCTTTTTCATCGAATCAAAATTGCGTACCCGCACCAAAAAACACGCCGTCTCTCTGTGGTAAAACAGCCTCTCCCTAAACATCGCAAGGAACCCATTGCGGTTAAAACTGCCCGTCACGCTGTCAATATAAAAATCAGGGCTCTGCTGCGACAGATAATAGATGTAGGACAGCGCCAGCACAAGCAGCATCATCCCCGCACTCCACAGTGGGCGGATCATTTCCGCAACCATAAAAAGGGCAAATGCGATCAGAAATTCCGTGCATAAAAGCTTCCGCCTGATCTTATACTCTGTACAAAATACCCACAATATGATCATGTCATATACCAGAAAACAAATGACAACGCCCACGATTCCCCAGAAAACAGGCGTCTGGTAAAATATCCCAGAATCATTGTAAACAAAGCAGACGTCGCTCCACGGATTAGTCAGCAGCAGCGCCATCGACAGAACTGTAGCAATCCCGCCTGCGATCACAGAGGGCGAAGAATACCGCAGCTTATAGGCAAGCGATAAAATATAACAG
Source organism: uncultured Lachnospiraceae bacterium (assembly GCA_947589455.1). Classification (GTDB taxonomy): domain Bacteria; phylum Bacillota; class Clostridia; order Lachnospirales; family Lachnospiraceae; genus Butyribacter. The sequence continues at coordinate 12,520 of CANQCD010000031.1, forward strand.
TGGATGCTCCCAAACGCCATCAGGTCAACGCACAGATCAACTGACAGGACAGTCTCCAGAAATCTGTCGGAAGCTCCGTACCCAAGGGCAATATCCAGCATTACCATCAGGTAGGAAGACAACATCATCAAAAAAAGTAATACCTGAAACGTTATTGTACTCTTTAAGCGGACTTTATGCTTTCTCCGGTTTACAAGATATAGCAGCGTAAAGAAACCGGCGGCAGCCGCTTTAAAATGAATGCTACTCAACGACAAATGCACCTCCCGTTTCCAAGTATTGCGACATTTCTTTTTCTTCCAGCAGCCTGCTGGACAGGAGAGCCCCCTGAAAATAAGAAACGCCAAGATTGTTTATGATCTCTAGCTGCTCTTCCTGGTCAACGCCGTCCAGATAAATTTCCCATTTCTGCCTCTGTAACATTTTGACAAGATGGACAAGCTGACGGTTATTCCCATTGCAGTAATTCCTCACCATGTGATGGTTGATCTTTACCGCATCAAACGGCATATTTAAAATCTCTTTCAGACTGCACACCGTGACGCCGAACTGGTCGAGCAAAAGCCATACCCCAAATTCATGTAATACGGCGAATGCCTCGCCCATTTTCTCACAATCCGTATTCTGTTCAACCGTCACTTCCATGCAGATATTCTCTCCCGGCACGCGATACCTCCGCATGATCTCAACTAAGCGCTTCGCGCTCCCGGCGCCGGAAAGCTGCGACGATGCGACATTGATATGTATCCTCTTAAAGCCCTTCTGGGACAGCTGCTCCCTCCTGGCAAACTGACAGGCGATCTCACAGGCAATACAGGCAATCTCACGCCCATACCCCATCTCTGCCGCCATCTCCCAGATATCTTCCTGCGACACAACCCGATCCGCCTCCCGCTGTTCCAGCAAAATCACTTCACAGGAGATATCCAGACTATCTTTCAGAGACTGGATCGGTATGCAGCGAAATTCAAAATCCCGGTTCCTTATGCCCTCATTTACGATCCACAGCGCCTCGATCTCCCTCTGTATCCGCTGCTTTCTGTCGCCTTCATACCGCAAAAGGATCTCCCTGCTCATCTCTTCCATCGCCATTTTGCGCATACTGGTCAGGATACGGATAAAATCGTCAATGCAGTAATCGGAATCTGCAAATTCCAGGGCAAAAAAGCTGCACAGAACAGGAATATTTTTATTGTTGATCCGGACATAAGGCGGGATTGCCTTCGACAGCAGCTCGTGCCTTTTCACCATCGCCTTGGCGCCGCGCGCTACGACCAGATATTCAAAACTGTGAATCTGATATACGTTATGGCGGCCGCAGACATCCTTTAAAATATTTCCGAGTTTCTGGTGGATTCGGATGATTTCTTCTTCAGTACAATAATTTGTAATACTCTCTATGTTATTAATACAGACGCCAAGACAGGTGAAATTTTCCCTGTAATGCGCCCGTTCCTTCATTATCTCGATAAATCCCGCCCGGGAAAAACAGCCGCTTGCAGATAATTTGTACTGCGCCTCATTGTGCAGGAGCAAATAATACAGCACGATCATAATAGATATCCCGCCATAAGAAACAGCGTATTTTACTTCGATCGCCTTCTGCAATACCAGGTCGGCAAACAGAAGCAAATGCACCGCTGTCAGGATATGAAATTCTTCTCTCGACAGACGCTTCCTCTCCCTAAATACGGCAAACATCCCAGAGATCAGGCAGACAGCCAGCACAGCGACCTGTACCTGGTCATGCTCCGCATAGTAAATCCCCTTTTCCGGATGATAGGATACCAGCGCATTTCCAGTAAATGGAGCGCTGACGGCTAAAAGGACGGCGGCGGCAATGCATCCCTGTAAAAACCGGAACCAGACATTGTCTGTCCAATACATTTTCCCCGCCACAGCCAGATCATAGACCAAAAACTGATAGAACAGAAACAGCGTCCCGGAATACATACATATCCCCGCAATTTCCTGCACAATATGCGCCGCCGCCGGAAAAATCCATGCGACGCACACCAGCATCACATCCAGCTGGATCGTCACAACGGCGATATTGAGTATCTTAAAAAATATTTGATTTTTGCGAAGCCCTATCCAGTTCCGGTATATGCAAAAAAGCAAAGTGATCAAAATCATAAGATAGGCCGTCGCCCCATATGCAATATAGATATCCATCTGCCCTCTCCATACTATTTCAAAGTAATCCTTATTCCCGCTGGAAACTATTATTCCCATTGGGAAAAATCAGCGCATGTTTTCATCCTAAGCCCCACTCCGGGCGAATTTATTTGCAATACGAACCATGTTCCTATTGTGAAAAGTGCATCAACGTGATTTGCAACTTATCTTCCCTATGAATATATGTGATAGCAGTTTTTCCCTCCATTCTTTGAGAGATATAACGCACTGTCAGCCTTTTTATACAATGTCTGGAAATCCTTCGCATGATCCGGCGCAACAGCAATCCCCACACTGCTCGATATCCTTATTTCCTGATCCACATTGGAGTAAATCCGCCGGTTCACCTCGCAGACTTTTTCCGCTTTCCGCCTGATAAAGTCATACAGGCTTTCCTCGTCAAACGCATCGTAGGCAACGCAGACAGCAAACTCATCCCCGCCCAGCCTGCCGACATAGGCGTTTCTCGGGAACACAGCGGTCAGCAGATGCGCCGTATCTACGATCGCGCGGTCGCCCATGATATGCCCCAGCTGGTCGTTGACGTTTTTAAAATTATCCAGATCGACCATAAAGAAAATATACCGGTAATTTCCCGTAATATGCTCAAGCGCCTTGCTTACTTTCTCTTCCATCGTCTTTTTGTTTAAGATACCTGTCAGAAGATCGTATTCTGCGCGCTGAACCAGATTCTTTTTATCTGCGATCTGCTGGTTCGCATTCTCAATCTTTCCAAGGAATCTCAGATTGGTCCCATATTCTTTATCTTTGATCAGAAGGGCGGTGATCCGAAACCAGCTAAATTCTCCGTCTGCATTTTTCAGCCGAATCTCTGTTGTGAATTTCTCCTTGTCATCATCATAAAACTGATGAATCCTCCCTCTGACAGAAACATCTTCCTCATGGACATACTGATAGATGTCATATACCTCTTCTCCTAAAAGCGTACGCTGCTTCACGCCAAAAATCCCCTCACAGTCGCCGAAAAAGCTCAGCCTTTTCGGTGAAAACTGAAACTCAAACATGACAGAACCTTCCATCCGGCGGATTTCATCATATCTGTCTACCGATTCCGCCAGCCGGTTATAACGATAGCCGAACCGGACAAAATAGGCAATCCACAAAATCCAAAGCACAAGGCATACGACTGCAGAAACAACAGTCCCGACATTAATTTCAATGCCGACTCGCTTGAAATTTTTAATATTTTCGATATATCCTAAAAACCAATCTGGATACTGGCTCGGAGTAAGCACCGTAACATAAGATTTTCCTTCCATCGCATAGGAAAAAGAGGACGTTTCCCCTTTCCCAAGCCTGTTTTCCAGCTCCTCTGTGTTAAAGTCAGGATTTGCGATCTCGCAATCGCTGAGATAGGAAAAATAATTGTTGAAGTTTTCTGTGATATTCTCCCTGTAATTCGAGCTTCCCGTCACAAAAAGCCCTTTCCGCTGCATCAAAAAGATACAATTCTGCCCTTCGCCGCCCCACTGGTCAAAAAACTTTTGTATTTCCTCCAATGCAACTGTGCCGCACAGGATTCCCACCACGTTTCCGCCATAAGGATAATGGATTGGCTCACATAAAATAATAGATTCTTTCCCAGAGCCTGATTGCACCACCTCTGGATATATGTACTCTTTTTTGTCGTCAACGATACGTTCCACATCGTCCGGGTCCAGCGTAACGCCAATGTCGTCTCCAAAGATCTTTTTCCCGGTGCGGTCGTAGATGATCAAATCCTGGAACAGATCGCTGCTGCCGTCTAATGCCTCTCTGGTTTCCTTTGCATTATTCTGTACTTTATCAGCAATCGTATCCGCCATCTGCGCAAGCCCCGCAAAATGGCTTCCGATCATATCGTCAAAATATAATGTAAAAATCTTCGCACTCTCACTGAGGCTGTCTTCCATCATAGTTTCTGTGCTGCCGAGCGTATCTCTGTAAAACCTTGAAATGGTCAACAGAGTAAACAAGATAAGAAATGCCATTACAAAATAACGACGGTATCTACCCAAAAACGTTCTTTTCATGTCTTATCTCCAATCCTTAAATTTCGATTTACATCACGTGCAAAATAACTTGCTTTCTCATTTATAACCTGATTTTTGCACATGCCTTTTGTGCATCACGGAGAATGTCGTTTTTGAATCCTCCACATCTTAAGTTTTTGCGCATGATTTCTGCACATCTAAGATAAATGCATCTCCAATGCATTCATTATATCACAAAAAGCTAAAAATAGCTATAAGAAATGAAACAGCGTCCAAAGCCCCCAAAAAAACAGCGTCCAAAAACGCCGCCCCGCCATGGAAAATCCCACACGCATCCGCCTTTCAGAAAACCTTCCGGCGCCCTGTAAAAACGCTTTACTTCTCATATAATATTTGCTACAATTGTAATGCTTATACTGTCAACTATTACAGGCTGTCTGCGAAGCTTCCGTCTCCACGGTGCGCAGGGCGCAGTCCGCACCGTGTGTTACCGTTTTTCGGCTGTTTTACAGACCGCCTGGCAACCAACAATGAAAAAAAGGAGGATTTTAATCTATGCGAAAAAACTTACGCACAAAAACACTGGCAGGATTCCTTTCCCTTGCAATGGTATTGTCGGGAAGCGGTATCAATCTGGCTGCATCCGGAACAGCCGCGGCAGCGGATGGCGAAGAGGTAACGGAGCTGAAGGATGTTCTGGAAGCCGAAGATATCGACATCAGGACAAAGTGGGAAGACCAGTCCAATGTGGGCGAAGAAAAAACCGTCACACTTTCCGATGGCAGCACGATCACCGTCAAAGACAACGGTTCCATGCGCCCGGAGCTTTCTTCCCAGGAGCTGGCCGACACAAAAATGGGCATGGGGATCAATCTTGGCAACACGCTGGAAGCGACTTATACCGTCGAATCCAAAAACAGTATCACCGGGGACGGTTTTGACAAAGGCTGGGGACAGACCGCTACAACGCGGGAATATATCGACTATCTTCACACCTATGGGATCAATACGCTCCGCATCCCGGTAGCTTGGAGCAATGGAGATGTGGACGACGGCACCTACACGATCCGTCCGGAACTGTTAGACCGCGTGGAGACGGTCGCCAACTATGCCCTGGATAACGGTATGTATGTTATCATTAACGATCACTGGGACAATCAGTGGTGGGGACAGTTCGGCGCCTGCAAGAAGGTAAAAGATGAAAATGGCAACATAACAAAAGTAGCCGATGAAGAAACCCGTCAGGCTGCATGGGACAGATATGAGCGTTACTGGACGCAGATCAGCGAACGGTTTAAAAACTATTCCGACCATCTGATCCTGGAAGGCGCAAACGAGGAGCTCGGCGACCGCTTAAATGACGGAATCTGCGCAAACGGACCGGCAAAGGGATATGTAAAACCGGATAATGCCGGAACCGACATTGATGTCATATCCGGCAACTTAAAAACAGACGAGCTGTACGATATGACAAACCGGATCAACCAGAAGTTTGTAGACGTCGTCCGCGGCACCGGCGGAAATAATGCTGGAAGATTTTTACTGATCCCGGGATATAATACAAATTTTACAGACACAAGCGACGAGAAATATCATATGCCGGAAGATATCAAAGAAAACAGCGTCCAAAAGCTGCTGCTTTCCGTACACTATTACACGCCCGGCGATTTCTGCCTGGATCGGCCTAACGCCCCTTACACGACAGAAGACCAGGCTGCCGCTGTAAACTATTTTGCAGATCTGCAGCGTTTCAGCGACGAGGGCTACGGAATCATCCTCGGCGAATGTGGCGTCTGTGAACCATCCGCTGTATCCAGCAGCGTGACGCAGTGGTTTTATGATACATTTAAACTGGCAGGACAGTACCATGCAGTTCCGGTACTCTGGGACACCGGAGCATATTTTGACCGCAAAACGCCCGCCATCAATTATAAAGATATTGCAGTCTTCCTGAATACCTTAAACGGTGCGAACGGAAGCATCGATACCGACAGGGTCACAGGAGGCGCTGAAATCCAGTTTAACACAAATGCATCGATACCGACATACCTTGACGCCGACCTCTGGAATACGTCATGCATCCATGCTTATGCATTTTACCAGACAGCCACCTGGGATTACAGAAATGTATACCAGCCTCTGAACACATTGTCCAACGGCGCGCATTCCTGGGAATACGCACAGGCGAGCGGCGCAGAGCTGACTGCAGGAAAATCAGAAGTGACAGACGTAAAACTGACAGGCGACGGAGAATATACCGTATCTATCAAAGGAATTGACCTCTCCGGCGCAAACAGTTTTAAAATGCTGGGAATCTCCACTGATATATCCGTAGACCTCTATCCGGGAATCACCGCTACTGGTTCCGCCGTAAAATTTGACGGAAAAGACCTCAAAGATTCTCCTTTTGACCTGGCGATCAAATCAGACCAGCCGTATTACACCTTTATGCTGATCAATGTCTATGACAGAGATTCCAGCCATCCTCTGGGAGAGGAAAACGATAATCAGACATTAAACATGCCTGCGGAAAGCATCGAGATCACTTTCCAGATATCCGGTTTGGACTCTGTGATAGCAGATATCGAGAGCGGAAATTACACCGATCCGGAAGGACAGAGAAACTTCCCGGTAGCCACTCCGACTCCCGACCCCACAGACACTCCGGCTCCACCCGATTCTGTCAGCTCCTCACCGGACAGCCCCGCCCCGACTGACCCTGGCAGCCCCGCTCCGGCCGCTTCTGACACCCCGGCTCCTACAAATACCAGTTCAGATTTGGCCGATTCTCCAAGTCCGGATACGCCGGCCTCCAATACGCCGGCTCCTATTATCAAATGCCACGTTTTCACTTCTGGAAATTATACGTATGACGTGTCAAAAGAAGCAAAATCCGGAAAGGGAGTCGTTGTCCTGACAAAATTGAGCTCTAAGGGTAAAAAGGCAAAGAAACTGACCGTGCCAGCCACTGTCAAAGAAAAGGGCGGAAAGTCATACACGGTTGCCTATCTGGGACAGAGTGCATTTAAAGGAGCCAGTGCAACTTCCATCACTTTAAACAAAAATATTAAGATAATACCAGCCTCTGCATTTGCAAAATGTAAAAAATTAAGCAGCCTGACGCTGAAAGCAAAGCTGAGCAAGGTTGCCAAAAATGCATTTAAAGACTGTACGAAAAAGATTAAAGTAAAGGGCGTTGCAAAGGCGGCTAATACGAAGCTTTTGAAAAAAACAAATTACAAGAAATTCCGTTAAACAAACCGATCTGATCTGATCCGCTCAAAAATATCAGCCGCCGGACAATGACATTGTCACCTGTCCGGCGGCTGTTTTTCCTGATTTTCCTTTTATCGCAAAAGAAACGTCCTTTTTAAAAGATTGGCTTTTTATCCCATCCATATGCCTTGTAATATTTCACTTCCAGCCCACGATCCCGCACATACATCTGCAGAAACTGCTTTATCCGCTCTTCCCGCTTTTTCTCATCCTTCTTCCAGTCAAGATAGCGTTCCTTTAACCCCGGATAGCCCTTGGAAAACCGCTCGATATCTTTCAGGGAGTAACTGCCGTCCCGCGCTCTCTCAAATTTTACCACCTGCAGGCGGCCGTCCTTCTCTTTTAAAGTCACTTTCGCATGAGCCTCTCCGCCGCCGACCTCTTCAAACTGGTTTCCATCCCTCACATAAATAAATTCTTCCATATTCCCAAACACGACGACTGTATTTCTCTCCCTGACTGTTTTATAGATAATAGGGATTGGCAGATATAGTTTTTTCTGTTCTTCTTCCTTATCCAGCCATTCTCCCGCGCGTTTTTTGCACATATATCCGCAAATCGCGCCAAGCGTTTTGTTGTTTCCCGTATATTGAAAAACCGGGAGTGTCTCATCCGTCTCCGCTGCATCTCCATGCCAAACTGCAATCTGTAATTTTTCACTAAACACTACATCTGCCGATCTTGATTCTACTTTCCCGGTCACGCTCTCTTTGCTAAGAAGTGTATAGCAGGTCTTCTGCTTCCCGGTATTTTGCATTTCGGCTAACAGGCAGCTCGTATAGTTCTCCCCTCCTTTTCCCGTCCAGCGCAGGCTCTGCCTGCTGTAGAGCCCATGCTGCCGGACTGTCTCCTCTATCGGAAGTTTCCCAAATGTCTCTACATAATGCTCCTTTTCATATCTGCGATATGCGGCTGTCAGCTTTTTGGGGTTTTCCGGCTGCTTTTCCTGAAGCTTCGGATCGTAAATACCGTCCTCTAAACTGCACCAGTAGCATTCCGATATTTTTCCGGACTTCTCATTAAAAATCCAGAACCCGTCTCCTTCCGGCAAGATTCGGGTATGCGTCTGTTCCGTATCAAAATAATTACAGTTGATCTTCTGCAGATCGATAACAGAAGCAGTTACTTTTTCCTTCCGGTCATATAAGACCATTCCCCGAAGTCCGGCAAAGGCAAGATAACTGTCGCTGCAGAAAATAAGATCCGGCGCATATGTCTCTGTCCTCTCCATCACCTCCAGCGCAGAATCTACAACTGCTCTCTTCTCCTGCTCCTTTTCTTCCCTGTCTCCCCACATCTTCTGGATAGACTTTACCACGCCGCCGCCTGTCGCCGCATTCACTCCAACCCCCATGACAAAGACGATCAGACAGGCGGCCGCGGCCGCCGCCCATGGATTCCAGCCTCTCCCTGGCGTCTTCCCGCCCTTCTTTTTATCAATCTCGCGCCATATCCTCTCTTTCTGCTCCGCCGTCGGCGCGATCTGGCGAAACGCCCTGTTCCATTTCTCTCTCATATGTCCCTCCATTCCAAAAACGCATTCCCTTGTTTTTTCACTGAAATTCCCTCACTATGCTCCCGCTGCAAAAAAACTTCGCCATTGCTGCACGCCGCCGCAAAAGTGATTTCCCCTTCTGCCGACCGCCGCTGCAAAAAACGCTTTCCCCTTCTCCCGACTGCCGCTGTAAAAAACGCTTCCCCCTTCTCCCGGCCGCCGCTGCAAAAGCGGTTTCCCTTTCTGCCGCTACAAAAACTGCCTCAACTTTTTTCTTGCCGCGGCAAGCCTGCTCTGTATTGTGCTTTCTTT
>CANQCD010000032.1 GCA_947589455.1 uncultured Lachnospiraceae bacterium
GAGGGGCGTCTTGAGGGACATCGTGAAGGACGCCTTGAGGGACACCGTGAGGGACTTCAGCAAGGGCTGCAACAAGGTCTACAACAGGGTCATATAGAAAATCAAAGAAAATTGGTTTCTCTGATATGCAAAAAATTGGCAAAGGGAAAAACTGTCGATGAGATTGCGGATATGCTGGAGGAAGAGCCAGATAGTATCCGTTTGATCTGTGAAGTTGCGGCGAAGTATGCGCCGGAATATGACGAGGCTTTCGTATTAAAGGAATTGGGGATTTCCTGATTTATAGTATAATGTACCCTATAAGGTGGACGTGGCAAGAGAAAGGGACTGTGTAAAATATTTTAGGAAGAGAGTATGTGGGATGCTTTAAGGAGAGGTAAAGTGTACGGCATATTTTAGGGAGAAAAAGGGGTGTGGGCTGCTCCAAAAAGAGAGAAAGACGTGTAAAATTTTAGAGAAATGAGGAATGGGATGGAGATAACAGTACAGGAATTAAAGCGATTGGAAAGAGGGAGTTTTCAGCTGATTGATATTCGGGATGCGAATCAGATTGCACATGGAGCAATTCCGGGGGCGGTCTGCATCTCAGCAGATGCTATTGCAGAAAGTCCTCTCATCGCAAAAGAAAAGATGTTGATAATTTGCTGCAGCAGGGGGGAATATAGCAGAAAAACAGCAGAATCGCTCTGCGATCAAGGATTTGCTGCAGCCAGCCTGTCGGGGGGATATCTTGCCTGGCTATTAGATTGTATGGAGGAGGAAAAGGAAGAGAAGAGGGATATTTGTGGTGATGTAGAGCAAAGTATCCGCAAGAAATTCCATAAAAAACTTTGGAGTCGTTTTGTCAAAGCAATCAATGAATACGAAATGGTGAAAGAGGGAGACTGTATTGCAGTCTGTATTTCCGGCGGAAAAGATTCGATGTTAATGGCAAAGCTGTTTCAGGAATTAAAGCGTCACAATAAATTTCCTTTTGAGGTAAAATATGTTGTGATGGATCCGGGATACAGTCCTGAAAATCGGATAGTGATTGAAGAAAATGCCAAAAGGTTAAAAGTGCCGATTTCTGTTTTTGAATCGAATATTTTTGAATCTGTTTATCATATAGAAAAATCTCCCTGCTATCTTTGTGCGAGAATGCGGCGTGGATACTTGTATCATTATGCAAAAAGTATTGGCTGCAATAAGATTGCATTGGGGCATCACTATGACGACGTTATAGAAACTATTTTGATGGGAATGTTATATGGGGCGCAGGTGCAGACAATGATGCCAAAGCTGCACAGCACAAATTTTGAGGGGATGGAATTGATTCGTCCGCTCTATTTAATACGGGAAGAGGATATCAAAGCGTGGCGTGATTACAATCATCTACATTTCATCCAGTGTGCGTGCAAATTTACAGATACTTGTACTACATGTGACAATGAAGAAAGTCGTTCTAAGCGGTTAGAGATCAAAGAGTTGATAAAGAAATTAAAGAAGGTCAATCCATTTGTAGAAAGCAATATTTTTAAAAGTGTGGAAAATGTGAATTTAAATACAATAATCGCCTATAAACAGGATGGAGAGAAACATCATTTTCTGGAGCGGTATGATCAAGACTAAAAATAATTTACCTCCAGACTGCTGGCAGAGAACAGTACCGGGCTCCAAGAGTTAGATTTTAATCTGTTTTTTGGAGCGGTACAGTCTCGACGCAGCCTGGAGGTTTTGCTGTAGTGGAAGTCTGGTAAAATAAACTTCCTGTTATTCTTCCGCGCTTATTGTACTGTTACCTTGATGAGCTGATAACCAGCGCCGGATTGATGTTGATAAGCGTTATGGTAGATTATAAAGTATACTGTCGTTCCGGCCGGCGTGCCCTTTGCGGCAGTTATTTTATAAGTCATTTTATCTTTCTGTAAAGCCATGCTGACTTTCTTTTGATATGTAGTCAGCTTAGTGGACAGCTTTATGGCATTTGCAGCGGTAAACAGAAAATCATTTTCACCGGACATACGCAATATGCTGTTGCCGTCGGTACAGGTTCTTGTATTTGTATATATCTGTTTTGTTTCTACAATCCTTCCGGTGGAGGCAGATTTTCCCACAGGAGTCGGGATTGTGATCTCCATTGCCTTGCCGATCGGTGTTTTCAGTTGTGTTGTTGTATCGTCTGGTGCGACGGTGTAAGCAACAGATTTTACTGGATTGCCGATGGTAAGTTTAAAGTTCGCTTTCCGACCGTTCCGATTGCAATAGAATGGAATCGTTACTGTCAGTTTCTTGTTTGTTTTTATTTTAAATGCATCCAGAATATATTCCGATACGTTGATCGTAAATTTTCTGGTGTTGACGTTGTCTCTGGAAACGGTGATATAGTCGGCATATTTTGCCGGAACAACCGGTTCATAGCATGTGCCGTCAATCTTTGAAGCTTCCAGCGTATTTACTTTTTTGGTTTTCTGACCGTGTGTTCCGGTTACATATACGGATGTGCTTCCGCCCTGTGGTATTACTGTTCCGGTATATTGCAAGATGGTAGTATCGGCACACTGGTTTGCTTTTTCCACAGTGTCATAAAGTTTGATGGTTGTTGGCGCTTTTTCTCCCACGGTAACTTTTGTCACTGCATAATCATCCACTTCATCAGGATAAGCTTTTCCGAGCCGCGGGAAATATAGTATCCACACATATACTGTTCCGGCGGATAGAGGTGTGATCGTGATCTTGCTTCCGCTCAGTTTGGTTTTTACAATCTGTGCGGCGGCTGTATCAGGATTGATCACTTCGCCGGTATCTTTATTTAATTCCGGCTTTTTATTCGTAGTGGTCACAACTGCAGTATAATTGCCGTTGTATGCCAGCCGGAATATGTTTTTCACTACTTTCCATGACCATACTTTGTTTACAGTATAGTAAAAGGACTGTGCGCCATAGGAGTAGGTCGTACCGTCTTTTTTGTATTTTCCGCCGTTGACATACATCTGCACGCCGCCTACGCCGGTTCCAAGTGTTTTGGCAGAGTCTGCATACAGATTTTTGGATGCGGACTTTGACATGGACTGCTTTAACCGTTTGACAGCCCTGGTGATATCATCGGATGTTTTTGCCTGTTTTGCTGTTTTGGCAGCTGCAAGTTCTTTTTGAATCCAGTTATAAACTTCATTTCCGCCAAATCCGGCCAGCGAAGATTTTGTCAGTTTTCCGGCTTCCGTTATCAGGGAATCCAGAGATTCCGGCTGTGCTGTTTCAGATTCCATCAGCGCTTTAATGCAGGCGTTCCCAGTAGATTTATAGGAATCATACCATTGGCTTCCGCTTAGATAATAACTCTGTCCGGCCTTTGCTTTTGCGCCGCCGCCGACTCCCTCATAGGAATAGATCACGGTAGGACCATTGCTCTGCAGAGTGAGTACCACGCTGAAATATTGGTTTTTTTTCAGAGAAACTCGTTTCGCTGCAGGCAGATCGATAATGTGGTAGCCGGAATATGCAATGTTGGAAAAAGAATGGGTAGTTACCAGTTTCCCATCCGCCGGATTTGTCATCTTGTTATCATTGACATAAACCTGGATCGTGCCGCTTTTTATTGCGCTCCAGACACGGATGCCGATGCTCTTGAGCGTATCATCCCGCCTTGCCTGGAATACATTTGCAGAGGCGTCAGAATAAGCTCCCCTGCTCTCACCCGTGCCGTCCCATTGATAGATATCTCCGTAATCTGAGGCGTCTACCGCTTCAAAGGAATAAACATCGCAGAGAGAGGCGTCATAGTAGGACATCCAGAAGTAGCCGTTGTTTCCCCAGGTGTCGCCCCAGCTGTTGCGCACCAGCCATGCTCCCGGTTTATCCGGTTTTCCTGCAGCGCCGGTGAAATTATTTACAGAAAAACTATCATCATAGCCTACGATACAGACTGCATGGTTTACTCCGGGCATCGTCTGATAAAAAGCGACTCCCTTTGGAGCGCTGGCGGGAGAGTATCCACTGTCCACGCTTTTATAGCTGCATCCAGCCGCACCGTATGTGTCAACCAGATATTTTACCTGTTTGATGGAATTTTCTGCATCGGTTCTTATATTATAGTTGATCAGGTGGGAATCGTGCAGCATAGCGACAGAATCATAGCGGTCGGCCTCTGCTACTCCCGGCATTGTACCGCGCGGTACATACGGCGCATTTTCTTCAAATTCCATTCCGGAACCTCTGCTGAGCGCTGCTATTACCTGTGAGACATTGCCTCCTGTATAGGCGTTTTTTGCAGTCTTTTTGACGCCGTCTGTTTTTTTGTAAGGATCGGTAGCCAAGGTGGAATAGGTGTTATGGGAAAACCATGCCAAGTGGCGTTCTGATAAATCAAGCTGGTCGCCGAGCGTTGCCAAATGGCTTACGGTATTTTTGATCCGGATATTGGCTTCCATCACTGCTGTTGCTGCAAATGCCCAGCAGACGCCATACTGTCCCTGGTTACGGGCGCCCCCTATCTTGTCTTTATTAGAGGCTGATGAGCCGACTACAGCGCGGTCTTTTGCAGTATTGGAAGAGATGGTTGAGACTTTTGAAGTGGTGATTGGTCCTAAAACATCTTCCGTTGTAATGCCTGACGCCTCCTCGGCTTCTTCCTGCGGATTGACTTTTTTTCCTTTGTTGTCAAGATAGGTTATCTGGGTTGTTCCCTCGGCAAAAGACGGCACCTCTTTTGCAGTAAATGCCACTACCTTTTTTTCTTCGGCTGCGCCAGAGATATCTGCTGGCCTGGAATCTGCCACAATCCTATTGCGATTCGCCGATAAAAGAGTTGCCGGTTTGGAATTTGTATATCTGTTTACCGGCTGTGTGGCTGCGGCTGCATCAGGAGCAGTACCCGCAGGGAACATGGAAACAGTCAGCGCCAGCGTTAATGCGAAAGGAAGCCGACTGCGGTTTCGTCTGGTTTTGTTTGAAAATCTTTTTTTCAATATTACACCCCCTTTGATTTTGTATGATTAAGTGACAATCTTTTGGTTGAAAGACCGGCCGGATGATTCTGTTCCTTTGAAGCCGGCAGATTATGAGTTTCTTCTGCCAGTGTTGGCAGGTTGTTATTCTATGAGTTTTCCTTGTCAGCATTCAGCAGATTTTCAAAATCGCTTCTGCATACAGGGCGGGAGTAGTAATATCCCTGTAGCAGAGTGACGTCCATTTCTCCCACGATATCCGCCACTTTTCTGTTTTCTACGCCTTCTACGATGGAATCATAGCCCAGGCGTTTGCACATTTCCAGGAGATTGTCAATAATGACATAGTCTATTTCATGTCCCGGCTGCGACAGCTCCCGGACAAAGGAATGCTCTATTTTGATGTAATCCACATGGAGACATTTCAACATTTCAAGGGAGGCATATGCCGTGCCGAAATCATCCAATGCTATTTTGAAGCCACGTTTCCGCAACCGGTCAAACATGGCGGAAAGCTCCTCCGGATTATCTACCTCGCAGCTTTCTGTGAGTTCAATAATAATATATTCTGGATTTACACCGTATTTTTGAGCGCAGGCAACCAGGTTATCCTCAAAAGTATCTTCTAAGAACTGCTGATAAGATACATTAAAGCTCACCCGCAGCTCCCCATATGTATCCCGCCATGCAACCTGCTGTTTGATGGCCTGTTCCATAACCCAGAGCCCGACTTTTTTTATGTCTCCATAGTCCTCTAAAATCTTAATAAATTCCATCGGATAGGAGTCTGTTATTCTCTCCCCTTTCCAGCGAAGGAGACACTCGCAGCCTGTGATATTGTGGCTGCCCGGTATTACAAACGGCTGAAAATATAATTCAAAGCCTTTGAAATCCTTTTTGATACATTCTTTTAAATCTTCTCGCAGAGTCAGGGAACGTTCATGTTTTTTGGCAATCTCTTCTGAGAAAAATACCAGGTTTCCCCGTTGGTTGTTTTTGGCAAATTCCAGCGAATGTTCCAGCTTATTGATCAGCACCTCGCGGGCGTCTGCATCTTTTGGGAAAAGAACGCTGCCGGCGGATGCGGATATACCGATCTTATGATCGTTCTCCAATTCAATGACGTCTGTTTCGCGGCGTACCTGTTCAAAATAATCGATTACTTCTTTTTCCTCTGCGTCAAAAGCAATCACCAGAAATTCATCTCCGCTGAACCGGAAGACTTTCCACGATGGCTTGCAGAGCTCTTTTATTTTTCTGGAAAATTCTACCAGAATCTTATCGGCGGTGTTGTATCCGTAATTTCCCACAACTTTTCTAAATCCGTCCAGACCAATCAGAATGGCGATCCCGGAAAGGGTGGAAAAATCAAAATGGTGTAGCTCGGATGATGACAGCAGCCCCGTAAGCGAGTCATATTTACTTTGTCCGTCAATCCTCGTCATGAGCCCGGCGAAAATGAGGGGATTATTGTTTTCATCCCGGATGACGCTTCCCTTGCATTCCACCCATACATATTCGCCCAGATAATTTCTGGCTCGGTACTGGCAGTCATGGGTACGTTTTTTCCCAGAGAACACATCGGTGATATCTTCCATATAAATATCCAAATCTTCCGGGTGGATATGCTCCGCCCAGACATTCGCCGCATTTTCGAGATATTCGCTCTCCAGCCCAAAATAGTCTACGGAGCCTTTGGACCAGCGGGAAACATCAGTAGTCATATCACACACATAAATATATACATTATCAGATGCTGCTGCAAATGCTTCAAACAATTCATTATTGAAAATATCGCTCATATGATCACCGTGCCTTTCTGTTACGGACAAGAGTCTCTGGATAATTGTTATTTTAGCATAATTTCCAGTTTTTTTCTACATATTTTATAGTTCTTTAATGATTTTATCGGCTTTTGCAGCCTCAAATTCTTTGAGGATTTCTTCATCTGGCCATTTTGTAAGCAGGCTTACTATGATAATCACTGCAATTCCAATCAGGAAAGCGGGCAGTAATTCATAGATTGCATAGACTCCGCCAAGTGGGGCGACCAGATATTTCCAGACAAAGACGGAGACTCCGCCGGCGACCATTCCGGCGATTGCCCCTGGAAGCGTTGTCCGTTTCCAGAACAGGGAACAGATCATGACCGGTCCGAAGCTTGCGCCGAACCCTGCCCAGGCAAAGGATACAATGCCAAAGATAGAGCTGTCAGGATTTTTCGCGATGATTACGCCGAGAATTGCAATAATGATCACTGTTGTCCTGGCAACGATCATCCCCATTTTCTTTGAGAGATTGATATGCAGCGCTTCTACAAAAATATTTTGCGATACGCTGGAAGAGGCGGCGAGGAGCTGTGAATCAGCAGTTGACATTGTGCTTGCCAGGATGCCCGCCAGAATGATGCCTGCCATCAGAGCAGGGAGTATGCCGTAGCCTGACAGAAAATCGGCAATGCGGATGATGATGGTCTCTGTATTGGAACCGGAGAGGGCTTCAATTGCGCCCGTGCCGCTCAATGCATTCCCTGCCAGACCGATCATAATGGCAACAGACATGGCGATCACAACCCAGATGGATGCAACCCGGCGCGACAGCTTCAGTTTCTTTTCGTCTTCAATCGCCATAAAGCGGAGCAGGATATGCGGCATTCCAAAATAACCTAATCCCCAGGCGCAAGTAGAAAGAATCGTTAAAAGTCCGTACGGTTTTGCAGCGTGCTCCTCTGCAGAATAGGTGCTTGTCAGAGAGAGATATCCCGGAAGCGCTTTGGCGTTCTCAATTACGGCGTCAATGCCGCCGGCGGATATTGTTGCAAAGCCCAGAACAAAGAAAATGGCAATCGTCATAATGATGCTCTGGATAAAGTCTGTCGTGGAGGCGGCAAGAAACCCGCCTGCCGCAGTATAACCTACGATGATGATCGCAGAGACGATCATTGCCGGCATGTAGTCAACGCCAAACAGCGATGAAAATAGTTTTCCACATGCAGAAAAACCAGAAGCAGTATATGGTACAAAAAAGATTATGATAATGATTGCAGCAATGACTGCCAGGATATTTTTCCTGTCGTGGAAACGATTTGAAAAAAACTGTGGCAGTGTGAAAGAATGAGTGATCTGTGTATAGCGGCGAAGCCGTCGCGCAGTAAAAAGCCAGTTCAGGTATGTACCGGCGGCAAGGCCAATCACAGTCCAGCCGACATCTGCCACACCGGACAGGTACGCAAGTCCTGGCAGACCCATTAAAAGGTAGCTTGACATATCGGAAGCTTCTGCACTCATAGCGGTTACTAAAGGTCCGAGCTTCCGTCCGCCAAGATAAAAATCAGATGTGGATTCATTTCTTTTGGCGCAATGAAAACCAATTATCAGCACACTGACCAGATAAATCAGGATTGCGATAGTGATACAAATTGTAGCAGTGTTCATAAGTCTTATTCTCCATTTCTGTTATTTTAGTCCCTGTTTCTGAGCGAATCCTGTTCGCTCTTGCGAACTGTCGCAGCCTGCATCGCAGGCGGATTCTGGAACTCATTATATCATGTCAGCAGAAAATCAAGCGCGAACGAAGTGAGCATTTGATTTTACCTGACATGGTAGTGACAGAATCAGGCAGTGCGAAAGCACGGCGCCTGTGTAACAGGCGGATTCTGGAACTCATTATATCATATATGGAAAAATTTGAAAACTCTGGATTCTGTGGAAGTGGATACTTTTGTCTGATGGTGTCTGGAGCTGCCAATCCGTGTGGAATTCGTATCATAAGCTCTCCAACCAGCGTGGCGGGAATGAGAATAAGCGCTGTGAATCCCGCAAATGAAGGGCGTCACAATTTTTTCACAAAAAATTAGCACTCACCTCTTGACGTGGCTAACAAAACGTGGTATAACATATTCCAGAGGAAAAGGAAAGAGTGTTGTATCCTAAGTCCCCAAATGAGTAACAATATAGGAAGAGCAAATTTCATAAAAGCAAAAAGGAGGAATGGCTTATGTTACTACCTAATATTTTTGGAGAGAATTTATTTGACGATTGGATGAACTTTTCATTTCCAGACATTGACAAGGCTCTGTATGGAAAACAGGCGCAGCATGTAATGAAGACGGACGTCAAAGAGACGGCGGACGGATATGAATTTGACATTGATCTGCCAGGCTACAAAAAAGACGAGGTCAATGTACAGTTCAACAATGGATATCTTGCCATCCAGGCTGCGAAGGGTGAAGAGAAAGAGCAAAAAGACCCGGACGGACAGTATATCAGGAGAGAGCGCTATTCCGGCTCTATGAGCCGAAGCTTTTTTGTCGGCAAGGATATTAAGAAAGAAGAGATTCATGCGAAGTTTGAAGATGGCATTTTGAAGCTTTCCGTTCCAAAGAAAGATAAAAAGGAAATCGAAGAAAGCCAGTATATCGCTATCGAGGGCTAAAGATAAGGCGCCAATCAAATTCCCAGCGGATTTCATTGGCGCTGTTTTTTTGATGAGTCCGGCAGAAGACAGCAGGGATGTCGCGGAAACAGATCCCTGCAGAGAATGTGCGGGCGCAGTGGAAGAAGAAAATGGAAAAGAAGGCCAGAGGGCTGCATACAGGGAGAATGGAGGGATGATTATGAATATCAGCCGTTTTACACAAAAATCGCAGGAGATGATACAGCGTACGGAAAAGATTGCCTTAGATCATGGGCATCAGGAGATTGGGCAGGATCATCTTTTATATTCCATGATGGAGACGGAGGACAGCCTGATCAGGAAGTTGATTGAAAAGATGGGAATTGACCCGGAGGTATTTTTGGCACAGGTGGAAGGGATTTTGCGAAAGCGTCCGAAAGTGTCTGGCGGCGATTTAAGGATTGACAAATACTTAAATGAAACGCTGATCTATGCAGAGGATGAGGCAAAGCGCATGGGGGATGAATATATCTCTGTGGAGCATTTGTTTTTAAGCCTGATGGCGCATCCAGACAGGGAGGTCGAGCAGCTGCTAAAGGATTGTCAGATTAGCAGGGAGCGCTTTTTGCAGGTGCTTTCCGAGGTGAGGGGCAACCAGAGGGTGACGAGCGACAACCCGGAAGCGACATACGACACACTGGAAAAGTATGGGTCGGATCTGGTAGAGTGCGCCAGGGATGGGAAATCTGATCCGGTGATCGGCAGGGATGAGGAAATCCGGAATGTGATCCGGATCCTCTCGCGCAAGACAAAGAATAATCCGGTTCTGATCGGTGAACCGGGCGTTGGGAAGACGGCGGCCGTGGAGGGGCTTGCCCAGCGGATTGTAAAAGGAGACGTGCCGGAAGGGCTAAAGGATAAGAAGATTTTTGCACTCGATATGGGCGCTCTGGTAGCCGGTGCAAAATATCGGGGAGAGTTTGAGGAACGTCTCAAAGCAGTGTTGGAGGAGGTAAGGAAAAGTGATGGGCAGATCATTCTGTTCATTGACGAGCTGCATACTATTGTGGGCGCAGGAAAAACAGACGGCGCAATGGACGCCGGGAATATGTTAAAGCCAATGCTTGCACGTGGGGAACTGCACTGTATCGGCGCGACGACATTGGATGAATACCGTATGTATATTGAAAAGGATCCTGCGCTGGAGCGGCGTTTTCAGCCGGTCATGGTTGACGAGCCGACAGTGGAGGATACCATATCTATCCTGCGTGGGTTAAAAGACCGCTATGAGGTATTCCACGGCGTTAAAATCACAGACGCGGCGCTGGTTGCAGCGGCGACTCTTTCCAATCGCTATATTTCCGATCGGTTTTTGCCGGACAAAGCGATTGACCTTGTCGACGAGGCATGTGCAATGATCAAGACAGAGCTTGACAGTATGCCGGCGGAGATGGATGAAGAGCGCCGGAAGATCATGCAGCTAGAGATTGAAGAGGCGGCGTTAAAGAAAGAAACCGACAATCTGTCGGGAGAGCGCCTGGAAGCTCTGCAGAGGGAGCTTGCCGACATGCGCGACCATTTTGCGGAACAGAGTGCAAGGTGGGAGAATGAGAAAGCGTCGGTGGAGCAGGTGAACCAGTTAAAAGAACAGATCGATGAAATGCAGACGCAGATGGAAGCGGCACAGAGAGAATATGATCTAAACAGGCTGGCGGAGATTCAATACGGAACGCTTCCGGAATTAAAAAAACAGCTGGAACTGGCAGAAGAGAAAGTGAAGTCTGAGGGGCGTATTCTGGTACAGGAGAGTGTGACAAAGGAAGAGATCGCGCGGATCATTTCTCGCTGGACAGGAATCCCATTGACAAAGCTTTCGGAAGGTGAGAGGGAAAAGGCGCTGCATCTGGAGGAAGAACTGCACAAGAGGGTAATTGGCCAGGAAGAAGGAGTTACGCTGGTCAGCGAGGCGATTCTTCGATCCAGGGCAGGGATTAAGGATCCGTCCAGACCGATTGGATCGTTCCTGTTCCTCGGTCCGACAGGCGTGGGAAAGACCGAGCTTGCCAAGACCCTGGCTGCCGATTTGTTCGATGATGAGAATAATATAGTGCGGATCGATATGAGTGAATATATGGAAAAATTCAGCGTGGCGCGTCTGATCGGGGCACCTCCGGGATATGTGGGATATGAGGAGGGCGGCCAGCTGACGGAAGCAGTCCGCAGGAAGCCATATTCTGTCGTCTTGTTTGATGAGATTGAAAAAGCGCATCCGGATGTATTTAATGTACTCCTGCAAGTGCTTGATGACGGGCGCATTACAGATTCCCAGGGGCGCACGGTAGATTTTAAAAACACAATTATCATATTGACGTCTAACATCGGTTCCACATATCTTTTGGAGGGAACAGATGAGAGAGGAAATTTGAGCAAAGAAGCCAGAGACCGCACCATGGAAGATTTGAGAGGGAGCTTTCGTCCGGAATTTTTGAATCGGTTGGATGAGATCATTCTGTTCCGACCGCTGAGCAGGGAAAATATTACGGATATTATCGCGATATTGATGAAAGAGCTGAACGTTCGGTTAAAAGACAAGGAGATCAGGGTGGAACTGACAGAAGAAGCAGTTTCTTTCATTGCCGAGAATGCGTATGATCCGGCGTTTGGGGCAAGGCCGCTGAAACGCTATCTGCAGAAAAATGTTGAGACGCTCCTTGCGCGCAAAATCCTCGCCGACGAGGCAAGTATGGGACAGACTTTAAAAATCGGTGTAGAAGATGGCAGGATTGCCGTGATATCCTGATGGAAATCATGCCGTGCATATTCCTGATAGAAATCACGGCGGCGGATTCTTGTATTTTCAGAAAAAATATGCTAAGATACTGATACATTTAAGCGGTCATAAGCCTGACAGCTCCAAGGCGGTCAGATCAGGCGAGTCTGCTGACAAATTTGACGAAACAGTATTCATAAGCCTAGCGCTTTATCAGGGCGATGGTTCCCTGTTCCGGCTGGATTCGGGACAGGGATTCGGCATATCCGGCGGGGAGGTTCCCCGCCATTTATTTCTAAATGGAAAAGAGAACAGTATTATCCGCAGCGGAAACGTATCGTTTTAAGGGGGAAGAAAAAAAATGAAGAAGAAAAGAAAGCAAAGAATGATCTGCCTGTTTCTCCTGGCAGCATTGACGGCGGATGCAGCGGGCGGCGCATATCCGGAAGCGGTGAACAGAGCCGGGGTAGAAGGAAGAGCGTATGTCCGCGCAGCAGCAGCCAGAAGAAATCGGGCATTAGAGCAGCCGGGAGTATCAGCACAGCTGGAGGCATCGGGACAGCCGGGAGTGTCAACACAGCCGGAGGTATCGGGACAGCCGGGAGCGACAGAGCAGCCGGGAGTATCAGCACAGCCGGAGGCATCGGGACAGCCGGGGACGCCGGAACCGCCGAGGATTATCTGCATCCATCCGGTATTTCGGATCACGCTGAAAAAGCCTGTGATCAAAAGTCTGGCTTCGCCAAAGAAAAAGTCATTAAAAGTATGCTTTGGGAAGATCAAAAAGGCAATATATTACAGAGTAGAAGTGGCAAAGGATAAAAAGTTTACAAAGGCTGTAGTATGCAAAACAGTTACCCGGACAAAGCTTGTGATAAAAGGGCTAAAGTCAAAGAAAAAGTATTATGTCAGGGTCAGGGCTTATGGGAGGTCGTTTAACAGAAGCGAATATAGCAAGGTGAAATCAAAGAAGATATCCTGAGACGCTTTCGGCAGTTTCCTTTTTTCCATTTGGCAGGCGGGGCAATGTCGGTGAAGGAAGCGGCTGGAGGCAAAAAAATAATGGAGGCAAAGCGCAATGTATCGGATGAAAAATACTTTTCTGGTCATTATCCTGTGTTTTTCGGTTGTGGCATTCGTTGGCTGTACAAAAAAAAGGACAGATGATACTTCGGATGGGAAACGAAAGGTAGTTGCCACGGTTTTTGCAGAATATGATTTTCTGAGAAATATTGCGGGGAATAAAATTGACCTGACGATGCTGTTAAAACCGGGCGCCGATCTGCACGCTTTTGAGCCGACGCCGAAAGATATGGCAGATGTGCAAAACGCCGATCTGTTTGTGACGATTGGCGGTGAATCAGATGCGTGGGCGGAGCGGATCGTGGAGTCGGCGGATGATACGAATTTGCAGACAGTGCGGTTGATGGATTTTGTAGATAAAGTCGTAGAAGAGGAGCCGGTTCCGGGAGAAAATGGATGGGAAGATGCCGCAAAGGACGACCGGGCCGCTGAAGCGAATAGCGGGGCAGAACTTGACGAGAACGGTCAGGCCGCTGAAGCGGATGGCGGGACAGAGCTTGACGAGCATGTCTGGACGTCGCCGAAAAATGCAGTGCAGATTGTGCAGGGGCTGACAGAAACTCTCTGCAGGATAGATAAAGACAATGCTGGATTTTATCAAAAGAATGCGAAACGGTATATCAAGAAGCTCAATGAATTAGACCGGGAATTTGCGGACGTGGTAAGTTCGGCAAAGCGGAATGTCATTATTGTGGCGGATCGGTTTCCGTTCCGGTACTTTGCAGACGCATATGGGCTTGAATATTACGCGGCTTTTCCGGGATGTTCTGTTGAGACGGGAGCCAGCACAGAAACGGTTTCTTTTTTGATCGACAAGGTCAAGGAAGAACAGATTCCCGTCGTATTCCATGTAGAGATGTCCAGCGAGGCGATGTGCGATACAATCTGCGAAGAGACTGGGGCGAAAAAGGCGCAGTTAAACGCCGTGCACAATGTCAGCCAAACAGATTTTGAAAACGGAAAGGGCTATTATGAATTGATGAAAGAGAATATCCCTGTCCTGGAGGAGGCGCTAAATTGAGCCGTCCCGCAGGGCTTCATTTAATAATTCAGTTCCCGGCAGGACAAAAAAGCCCTCTTTTATCAGGGGGATCACTTCGCCGGAGGCGGTATGGATCAGAATATCTCCCAGTTCGTCATAAGGTATCGTGATATCGGTATGGCAGTTAAAATAAGCCTTTTCCCTATCTGTGTCCCTCAGCCTGGAAAAATCATTTTCTTTTGCGATCATTCGTTTTCCATCTGGATTTTTAGTGATCAGCTCTTCTTCATGGGAAAAACAGGTGTCTCCCACGGCAAAGTGCGGACCGGTTTTTTCTGTGATCAAAATTGGCATCCGGCTGGAAATTCCGTATTTTTTCCCCATCACGTAAGCGGCGGTGTTTGTGCCGACTGCAAATTCTCCCAGCGGGAGCGTATTGTGATGGAGTAACAGATTTTCACTGATATATTTTTTGTTTTGTTCTGCATCCTCAAAATTGCTGCAGGAATAAGACGTAATTATGCCATCTTGAAAAGTTAATTCCAGATCGTGATATTCCAAACCGTTTAAAAATACTTTTGGCGAATGGAGGACGCCGTTTGTCCCTTTTAGCTGTGGAGAGGTAAAAACTTCTCCCAATGGGATATTGACGTCTGCAAGGCAGTTTTCAAACCGAGTTTCTTTTTCGGGGTCTGTCAGCGGCGTCAGCGCCACAGTTATCCGGGTATGGTTGTCCCCACGTCCGGTGACAGTTACCGTCTCTCCCTTGTCGAGGGCGTTGATGATTTTTGTCTGGATTTCCTGATAACGTGTCTGGTCTAATGTATTGACGCGGATCGTCGCCTTAAAAATCTCTTTAAATTGTCTGCCGATTTCCGGCAGAGGATAGGAAATAATGGAAAAACTGGTCTGGTCGCCGGGGATATATTCATTATTTAATAATCCTCTGGCAGACTGGTATGCCAGTTTTTCTTTTTGCTGTTTTTCAGAATAATGGAGCGCCGTATCTTTTTCCACAGGATTAAATGGGACTTCGCCAAATGTTTCAATCAGCACAGGGCCGGCGTAATCGCTGCACAGAGAGCGGAGTTTTTCCAGTCCCTGCCTTTGGATGTACAGGACGCGGTCGGCATATGCTTTGTCAAAAAACAGGGCGTCGTCCATCCGATGGTCATATTCGTATTGTTTGTTTGGGGACGCGCCGGAATAGCCGGATTTTCCCCGCAGGTTCCGCTGTCGGATGCTGACGCCGCTGCGGCAGATACAGGGCGAGAGCCCCATCTCGCTAAACTGTGCGATGATTTCACGGATCATTCGCTCAAATCCTAAATGGTAGCGGATGTTGACGGTATGTTTTTTTGACAGGTCAATCTCGTACAGCTCAAAGCCGCGTCGGAATCCTTCGGTCAGGGTAGACGCCATATCCTGGATTTCCTGTTTTGTCAGGGAATTTAAGTAATGTGCAGTCTCTAATTCCGTTTTTGTGATATATTCGCCGAACAGATATAAGTAGCGCAGATCGTTTAAGTCGCTGCGGCATATGATATTTGCCGCAAAATCCCTTCCTGGATCAAAGGAATCCCTCAGGCTGTCCATCACTGTGACGTCTGCATAGTCAAAAAAATAGTAGTAGATCGCGGACTTTACTTCTTCTGGAGAGGCGTCCTGCTGTTCCATGATATTGTATACTTCGATAAATAGTTCAAATAACGTGGTGAGGTAAAAGAGACGTCCCTCAAATGCGTAGGCGATGTTGCTGCGAAGCTCTGTATACAGGGTGCACAAAAGAGGGGCAAAGGCATTGCCAAGCTGTCTTTTTGCAAAATCTGGATTGGCAAAGCTTGTCTCATAGTTTTTGCCAGTGACGTCCTGGTAAAGTCTGGCATTCCTGTTTTGCAATTCTTCGAGGGAAGCATTGCAAAAAGCGTTCTGTGCCTGCTGCACGTAGACAGCATGGATGTCAGATAAGAATCCGGACGCCATATGGAAATAGGAGGCGAACGCCTTGCCGTGGACGGCGACAGATGCGCCGGGTTTAGCTGTCTCCTGATTGATTTCCCGGATGCGTTCTGCCGCAAGGACAAAGCGTTCTTTATATTGTGCGTTTTGTTCTTTCTGTTCCCATTGTTCTCTCATAGCTGCCCTCCGTATTGCAGATGTTTTTCGCCATTATTGCCAGTCCACAAAGACGTACAGTCCCATCTTCTGTTCTGGATAGATATTTTATCGCCAGTCCACAAAGACGCACAATCCCATCTTCTGTTCTGGATAGATATTTTATTGCCAGTCCACAAAGACGTACAGTCCCATCTTCTGTTCTGGATAGATATTTATCGCCAGTCCACAAAGACGTACAGTCCCGTCTTTTGTTCTGTACTGATATTTTTTGCCGACTCGTCTGTCCGTAAAGACGTACAGTGTTCTGGATAATATCTGTTTTTTGGACAGAAAATCAAGACGCCATATAACCCATCTGCGTCATATATTCTTCCAATGCGTCCTTCCAGTCTTTCATGCGATAACTGCCCTGCGAATTTAATTTTTGGTTTTCCAGCACGGAATATGCCGGTCTTTTTGCAACAGCGGCAGGATATTCATCTGTGGAGACAGGGACTACATTTACAGTCTTTTTTGCCATTGCGAAAATCTCTTTGGCAAATTCATACCAGCTTGTTATCCCTTCGCATGTCCCATGGTAGATACCGTATTCTCCGGTATCTGCGATGTGAAGGATCATGCGGGCAAGCTCCAGCGCAGAAGTAGGCGAGCCGAACTGGTCGTCTACGACGGTAATCGTATCGCGCTCATCTGCAAGGCGGAGCATAGTGCGGACAAAATTATTTCCGTCGCCGTACAGCCATGCAGTCCTCACGATGTAGTATTTGTCGGTAATCTTTTGGACTGCCTGTTCCCCTGCCAGTTTGGTAGCGCCATAGACGCTCTGCGGGCATGGCGTATCGCTTTCTGTGTAGGGTTTCTTCGCGCTGCCGTCAAAGACATAGTCGGTAGACACCTGTATGATCTGAGCGCCGTTTTCTCTGGCGGCGGTGGCGAGGTTTTCCGGACCCAGCGCATTGATGCGCCGGGCGTTTTCCTCGTCTGTCTCGCACTTGTCTACTGCCGTGTGCGCCGCACAGTTAATGATCGTATCTGGTTTTTCTTTGCTTACCAGGGCGAGTACCTGATCGAGATCGCAGATATCCAGAGTATCGACGTCTGTGTTGACGATCTCTATGTCCTGACTGTCTAAAAGCTGGTTGAGAGCACGTCCAAGCTGGCCGTTGCAGCCGGTAATAAGAATTTTTTTCATAGGTATTTCCTTTCTTTACAAATCATATCTTAATATTCCAGAAAAATAGCATCTGAAAATGCCGGGTGTTTTTTATCTTTTTCGGATAGAAGAGGAGAATCTCCGGCGGGAACCGGCCATTTTACTCCAATCGTCTCATCGTTCCACATAATGCCGGCCTCAGAAGACGGATCGTAAAAATCAGTACATTTATAAGAAAATTCTGCAGTGTCAGACAATACATAAAAGCCGTGGGCAAATCCTTCCGGAATATAGAACATATTTTTCTTTTCAGCGCTTAATGTAACGCCATACCATTTCCCGTAGGTTTTAGAACCTTTCCGTATATCTACGGCAACGTCGAATACTTCGCCGGAAAGAACACGGACCAGTTTCCCCTGCGTGTGCTGTTTCTGGTAATGAAGCCCGCGCAGAACGCCTTTTGTGGAGCTGGACTGGTTATCCTGTACGAAAACCATATCAAGACCGGCGTCCTTGAAATCTTTATAGTTATAGGTCTCCATAAAGTAGCCTCTGGCGTCGCCGAAGACAGCAGGCTCAACTGTGTACAGACCGTCAATATCGCCGCACTTTTCAAATTTAAAATTTCCCATTTGATTACTTCCTCCATTTGTAGATTATTATTGCCAACTTCTTCTCACACTATGATATCATTATTGTTTCTTCTTCGCAAATAATTTTTTCCTCTGTGCCTTTTCTTTTTTCTCCGCTTTTTTATTTTCCGTCCGGCTTGTTTTTTTCTCGGCGCTTGCCGCCGCTTCGGGCAGGGACGTCTGCACCTCTGCGAGGATTTGGTTTAAAAGTTCGAGCTGGCGCTCCTGCAAGTCTTCTTTCTGCCGGTTTAAGTAATCCATTTCTTTGAGGAGTTTTGTCGTAATCTTTTCACAGATCCGCTCTTCGGACTCCCTGTCCATTTCTGCAACAGTTTGGCGGATCATTCCGCGCATGATGGCTTCAAAATGGCGGAGCTTGTCCTCGGCAGAACTATAGCTGCGGGTGGTATTATGTGAAAGGTCACTGTTTTTGGGATGCAGCGGCATCACCTGTGCATAGCGGTTTCCAGCCGGCGCCATTGTCTCGTCCATCTGCACCTGCTGGTTCAGCTCTTCCCGGAGGCGGTACAGTTTCTGGGGATTCATCCGCCGGACATTTTTGATGTCAGGCAGGATGAGTTTGATCGCTTTTAGCTGGAAACCCTGTTCCTTTAAATCTTTGATCGCCTGTAAAATTTCAATGTCATCTGGCTGGTAAAAGCGGTGTCCCTGACTGTTCCTGGCAATGTGGAGGCCAAGCTCCAACTCCCAGTAGCGAAGTACGTGGCTCTCGACAGAGAGCTGTTTGGCAGCATCTGAAATACTATATCTTTTTTCCATGATTCCCTCCATTTATTCTACAGATATTCTTTCATGATTTCTTCAACCAGGCGTATTTTTTCTTCTGTGGCGGCGGTTTTTAATTGTTCCTGTTTCTCGTCTAACTCTCTTGTGATCTTCTGTTCCGCCGCCAGCGAGTCCATCAGCTCCTGCATATCTTGTGTAAAGGAAAAGTCCCTTGCCGGCTCTTCCGACACATCTGCTCCCTGTTCGAAATATTCATTCTGGTAGGCTTCCCGTTCTTCTGGATGAAGATACTGGTTTTCCAGTTTTGGCTGTAATGTATTTTCAAAATAATTAACAAGCTGCAGACAGATCCGCTTTCTTTTCCGGCGCACCTGAAACAGAAATTCCCCAATGCATAAAAGCAGCAGGAAGAGCGCCAGCGTCATGGCGTGGATGTAAATCCATCTTGTGGAAAAATCGTAATAGATGCTTCCCATAATGCTTAACAGTGTCGTCTCTGTCAGTACAAGGCCGCAGAAAATATCGGCGTTCTCAAAGCTGCGGATGCTCATTCCCAGAAAATGATAATGTTCCAGGGAATTTTCGACAAAGCAGGCAGCGTTGTTGACGGGCAGATTTAGTTTATAGTTTGCCTCAAACCGTGTGACCATGCCGCGCAGCCATTTGTTTTTTGTCGTGGTGATCTGTTCTGCGTCCCGCAGGATGACCTGATAGATGATAGCGCAAATACACTTCAGCATGATGGTAGCTGCAGAAAGGACTGTCATTGCAAAAAGCAGATCATAATTTTCCAATATTTTTTTCACGTTAGTTACCCCCTGTTTTTGTCTCTTTTTGGCTTTGCTTAAAACCATGATAGTATTTTGGCGTCTGTTAAGTAAAGAGATATCTGCTTTCATATTCATCCGTTTTTCGACATAACATCTTCTTTTGGGAAAAATTGCAATTTTTTTGTGGCATAATCAGGAAGTGTCTGTTATGATGGTGTATATGGTTTGGAATATTTGACGCCATAGAAAGCAACGAGGTGGAATATGTACCGGAAGATATCGGAAGTATTAGGACAGTATTTATACGAGGAGATTGCATTAAATGTATCAGGCGTCCATCTTGCGCTGCGGCAGGAAGCGGGACTGGGATATGTTGTCGTGACGGTCGATGAAACGGCGGGGATAATGTTCAGTGCGGAACAGTTTCATCACATTTCAGAGCAGATACGGGTTTTTTTGCAAAAAAGGGGATGCTATCACAGTAGTTTTTTATATCTTCTGGTCACGGAGGACGACAGCAGCAGGGAGAGGCTGTTCCATAATTATGAGAGTGTCTGGAGGATTCAGCCGTCGCTGGGAAAAGTGATGGCTTATGAGAACAGCGACGTGATGTTTGATATTCTTTTAAAACCTCTGGAAGACCGTTTCGCGTGGCAGGGATACGAGAGGGTGCAGTATGGCGGCGCTGCAGTCCCGCAGCGGCGGGAAATCTGGATCCCGTATTGTACTGTGGGGTTGATCGTCCTCAATATACTGGTATTTTTATGTACGGAGCTTGTTTCCGGAGAATGGCTGGTTGATGCGGGGGCGCTGAGCTGGTATGCTGTTTTGGAGGAGGGGCAATGGTACCGCCTGATCACTTCCATGTTTCTGCATGGGGGGATTGACCATATTTTTAATAATATGCTGATGTTGGGCTTTATCGGTTATTATCTGGAGAAACAGCTCGGCGGGCTGTTTTATGGAATGCTGTATTTTTTGTCGGGGATTCTTGCAGGCTGTATGTCGATGGTTTATAATATGCTGCAGAATGAATATGTTGTTTCGATAGGGGCGTCCGGCGCTATTTTTGGTACAGTGGGCGCTATGCTTTTTCTGGTGTTCTATTACAGGGGAAAAGCCGGACAGTATACGGTGCGCCAGGTTGCGGTGATGACTTTTTTCAGCCTTTATGGAGGGTTTACCAGCCAGGGGGTTGACAATGCGGCGCATATTGGCGGCTTTATCGGCGGCTTTATCCTGTCAATGCTGTTTTTGCCGATCAGGCGGAGGCAGCACAGGCGGAAAGCAGATAGAAGGAGGAATGGATGAAAGTAAATATTTATTACGGGGGGAGAGGACTGATCGACGATCCAACCCTGTTTGTCATAACAAAGATCATGACAGTTTTGGATGAATTGAATGTCAAGGTGAAAAAATATAATCTCTATGAGGACAAGCGGGGGATTTCCGTTCTTCCTAAGACATTAAAGGAAGCCGATGCGGTCGTGATTGCCGCTTCAGTAGAATGGATCGGGCTTGGCGGGCTTTTATGGCAGTTTTTGGACGCCTGTTTCCTGTATGGGGATAAAGAAAAGATCAAGACGTTGTATATGATGCCGGTAGTCATGGCGACAACGTATGGGGAAAAGGAAGCGCAGTTTTCCCTGATCAGGGCGTGGGAGATGCTGGGAGGGATACCGTGCGACGGCATCTGCGCCTATGTCAGGGATTCTGTCGCATTTGAGACAAGCCCGGAATATTCTTATCTGGTTGAGAAGAGGACAGAAGGTTTTTACCGGATCTTTTCCAAAAAGCTCAATGCGTTTCCATCCAGCGGTATGGCTGTCAGGGATAATGTGCTCCGGCCGAAGAATATCAGCCTGACGCCGCAGGAGAGCGAGCAGCTTTCCATGTATGTCTCTAACGACACATATGTTAAACAGCAGAAAGAAGATATCCAGGAGCTGACGCAGATGTTTAAAGAGATGATGGGCGATGCAGATCCGGAGCAGAAAGAGCAGCCGTACCTGGCATTGTTTCGG
>CANQCD010000033.1 GCA_947589455.1 uncultured Lachnospiraceae bacterium
AAAGAGGTTGGGTACAAATTGGGTACACCAGCTTTGTAACTACATAAAAGGACAGCAAAAACGCAACAAATGATACGCTTTTTCGTAAGCAAAACAATAGAAAAAAAGACATACTCTGTACCCTGAAAAGAGTTTGAATAGCGGACATTTGGGCTGGAAAGTGCGTAAAATAAGCGTTTTACAGTCTTTCTTTTTGCTCTGTGAGATTGTTTTGAGATTGATTTCGAAGCACTTTCCACATATTCCCCAAAAAGCGGCTTTAGGTTGAAAAAAATGATGGGTAGTGTTATGATTTAGGTATCTTATATTGTCTGTGTGATATTTTGCAGGTACGCAGAAAAGGCATTCGGATATTTTGACGGATGGCTCGTTTTGCGTGGAGCGGGACGCATGATTTTAGAGATTATGCAGACTGCCTGAAAATGTGAGGAGAGGAGCTTCGGAGTAAGTATGTCAGAAGAGATAGATAAGAAAGATCAGGATTCAGAATATGAGGACGTCTGCTATATTTGCAGAAGACCGGAAAGCGTTGCGGGAGAAATGATTCATATCCCAAATAATATTTGCATCTGCAGGGACTGTATGCAAAAGACGTTTGATTCGATGGGGCAGATGGGGCCATTCCCCGGTATGCCGTATATGGATATGTTTACGATGGGACAGCCGCAGGGCGAAGTGCCCAGAAATCAAAAATTAAAAAAGAAAAAGGCGCAAAAAGAGGAGAAGACAAATAACAAGAAACCAGAAGGGATTTTTGATATCCGGCATCTTCCGGCGCCGCATGTTATTAAGAAAACTCTGGATGAGCATGTTGTGGGGCAGGAGTTTGCTAAAAAGGTAATGTCTGTTGCGGTTTATAACCACTATAAGCGTGTGCTTACTGATTCAGGAGATCAGGATGACGGCATTGAGATTGAGAAATCAAATATGCTGATGATTGGGCCGACCGGGTCTGGAAAAACTTATATGGTAAAGACGCTGGCAAAGATTTTACAGGTTCCGCTCGCCATTACAGACGCCACATCCCTGACAGAGGCCGGTTATATCGGCGATGATGTGGAGAGCGTATTGTCGAAGCTTCTGGCGGCTGCTGATAATGATGCAGAGCAAGCGGAGCATGGGATTGTTTTTATTGATGAGATTGATAAGATTGCAAAGAAACGAAATACAAACAGCAGGGATGTGAGCGGGGAATCCGTCCAGCAGGCGATGTTAAAACTTTTGGAAGGAAGCGATGTGGAAGTGCCGGTCGGCGCTACGAGCAAAAATGCGATGGTGCCAATCACTACGATCAATACAAGAAATATTTTATTTATCTGCGGCGGCGCTTTTCCAGAATTGGAAAAAGTAATCAAGAAACGCCTTACCCGGCAGTCTTCTATCGGTTTTACGGCGCAGCTTTCCGATGAATTTGACAAGGATGAAAATCTTTTACAGAAGGTGACGACGGAGGACTTGCGGGAATTTGGAATGATCCCTGAATTTCTGGGGCGCCTTCCTGTTGTTTTTGCGCTGCAGGCGATGACGGAAGAGATGTTAGTCAAAGTCCTGACGCAGCCAAAGAACGCGATTATTAAGCAGTATCAGAAGCTGCTTGCATTGGACGAGGTGGCTCTCTGTTTTGATGATGAGGCGCTTCATGCGATTGCGAGGAAGGCTGTCGAAAAAAAGACGGGCGCAAGGGCGTTGCGTGCTATTATTGAAGAATTTATGCTGGATATCATGTATGAGATTCCAAAGGATGATATGATTGGAAAAGTTACGATCACGGAGGATTATATTGAGAAAAAAGGCGCGCCGCTGATCCAGATGAGGGAGAGCGGCGAGGCGAAGCTTTTGACACAGAGAGAGGAAATGTCCTGAAAAATTTTTCAGGTGCAGAGGGGGATGCTCTGAATTTTTCAGGTGCAGGGAGGAAAATGTTCTGAATTTTTCGGATGCAGAGAGAGGAAATGTTCTGAATTTTTCGGATGCAGAGAGGGAAATGTTCTGAATTTTTCGGATGCAGAGAGGGAAATGTTCTGAATTTTTCGGATGCAGAAAAGAGGAAACGTTTAAAAACTTTTTTGTGGATATGCGCGTGAACCGAGCAGTTTGGAGTTTCGCAGGCGTCTGTTTTGAATAGAATAAAAGAAATCCATTTTTTTGGAGTGTGTATGGACGAAACTTGTCATGTTGCGATTTATTCCGAAGATTATCTTGATTATCTTGTAGAATATCTTGGGGAAGAATTAGGCTGGACTTCGGGGCTGGAGGGATTTGCGTGCGAGCAGATTGTATCAGGGCGGTTCGCCGTATTGCATGAGCAGGGACAAAGCTATACGTCCCGGTCGCTCTCAGAGCTTAAAATCATCCCGCATTGTTATGGACTTTTGTCCTCGGCAGAGGTTTTAGAGGCGTCAGGCGTTTCAAAGATACAGAGAAATCCCAATTTAAGTTATTATGGAAACGGAATTATCGTGGGGTTTGTAGATACAGGGATTGACTATGCCCATCCTGCGTTTATCG
Organism: uncultured Lachnospiraceae bacterium; assembly: GCA_947589455.1. GTDB lineage: Bacteria > Bacillota > Clostridia > Lachnospirales > Lachnospiraceae > Butyribacter. The sequence goes on from CANQCD010000033.1 coordinate 2,509, forward strand.
GAAGCGATGGGAGAAGCCGAATCCTCGGAATTTGGGATCAGACAGTCAGAGAGCCGGGAGAAGGCCTTCAGCCGCCGGAGGGATTTGCTTATGGCGTTGAATATTCGCAGGACAGAATCAACGAGGCGCTGGAAAGCGATGATCCCCAGGAAATCGTGCCGCTCCGGGATACCAATGGGCACGGCACATTTCTGGCTGGCGTGGCATGTGGAAATCAGGTTGAGGAGAAAGATTTTTCGGGCATTGCACCGCTGGCTTCTATTTGTATGGTAAAGTGCAAGGAGGCGAAACAGAATTTAAAGGATTATTATTTTATCAGCGGAGACAGTCCCTGCTATGCCGAAAATGATATTATGCTGGCGATTGCATATTTGATTGAAAAGGCGAGGACATATCGGATGCCATTGGTAGTATGTATCGGGATGGGGACGAACCAGGGAGCGCATCTGCGCGGCGGCGTGCTGGGAGAATTTTTGCAGGCGTATGGGGATTACCGGGGAGTCTTTATGGTTGCGGCGGGGGGAAATGAGGGAAATGCCTCCCATCATTACAGGAGCGCTTCGCTGGAGGTCGGGGCGAATGTCGAGATTGAGCTGAAGGTCGGGGCGGACGAAGCTGGTTTTACCGCAGAGCTCTGGACGGATGCTACGAATCTGTATTCTGTGGCGCTGATATCTCCGGATGGGGAATATTCTGGAAAAACGCAGGCGCGTCTGGGAGAAAGGCGTCGGGTAAATTTTCTATTTGAAAAAACAGTCGTATATATTGAATATCTTCTGATCTCTCACGAGAGCGGGGACGAATGTATCCGGCTTCGCTTTCGTTCGCCTGCAGAAGGGGTCTGGCGGATTCGGGTGTTTAACGAGAATAATTATTCCACCCGGTTTGACATCTGGCTTCCCATCCGCAATTTTATTGGCAGGGATACTTACTTTTTGCGTCCGGATCCAGAAACGACACTATGCGACCCCAGCAATAACCATGGAGTGATATCCTGCACATACTATAATTCATATACTGACAGCGTTGTTGCAGAATCCAGCCGCGGGTTTACCAGAAATGGCGGTATCAAGCCAGACTTTGCCGCGCCTGGTGTGGATGTGTTTGGAACGCTTCCATTTATTGGAGATTATCCGGCCACCCAACAGGAGAGGGAAAAATCTGCCCGTTATGGATACCGCACAGGTTCCAGCCAGGCGGCTGCCGTGACGGCTGGGATTGTTGCAATCCTGGCGGAATGGGCGCTGGTGGATGAAAATGATCTGTCGCTTGATACGGTAAAAGCACAAAAATATCTTATCCGTGGCGCGAACCGTTCAGGTATTTCGGTTCCGAACCAGACCTGGGGCAACGGGACATTGGATATTTATGGCGTTTTCAACAGTCTTCGTCCGCAGGTTTAATTTGGACTTCTGGGCGACCATCGTCTTATAATCGCGCAATATCACTTTGTAACGCAGGCTGGCTGCGTTCAAAGCATAGATGTAACTGTCAATCAAATCGGGTTCGCTGGCGTTAGATAACCCGTCGTATGCATCTTGTAGATTGCGTTGTGCGTCTAATAAAGCATCTTTCAGAAAAACTTCCCGTTTGGGGAGTTTTTCTTTTGGCTTACAGAAGAGTTTCATAGCTGCATTCTTCTCCTTTCCGATATGTTGTCCCTTTTTTACATTATAGACAGCAGATACCATATTTATGCAATTTTCTGTCGTCTGAAAGGCAGGAATCGTGTGACAAAAAAAGGCATGAAAAAACTTTCCAGGCATAGGGTAGTAAAGAAGGACAAGAAAACAGCATGAATGGAAGGGGTAGATAATGGAAAATACCATTTTTATTGCGTTATTTGCAGGAGGTTTTTTGATTTTTTTACTGTCGATGGGTGTTGATATGTTTAAACTCTTGTTTCATTTTGTTGCCCGATGCCTGCTAGGCATTATTATTATTAGTGTTGCGAATTTTATACTGGAAAAAAGCGGGGTGGATTTTATCGTCAATATTAACGAAATTTCAGTTGGCGTTTCAGGCATATTGGGTATTTGGGGCATTGTTTTCTTATATGTTTTACAGTATTATTTCACAATCACATAGGATAAAATTTGTGAAAATTTCACAGTATACAAAACATTTGACAGAAAAAGCATTCTCTGCTATATTGGCGTCACACTTTGAAAGAGAGGGCTCGCCATGAGAGAGATTTTTACACTACTGCTGCTTGTGTCAGCTGTTATTCCGGACGTCAGGTGCCGGAAAATACCAAATTGCCTGATCGTGGCAGGCTGGTGTATGGCAGGGGCGGTCAGGCTGTATTCAGAAGGCTTGTATGGGATTTTTGCGGGAATACGATCTGCTGTTCTGGTTATCCTGTGTGGATTTCCCTTTTTCCTGATGCGTGGTATCGGCGCCGGTGATATCAAGCTGTGGTCGGTTTTGGCGGCTTTATATGGCGTGGGATTCTTTTTTGAAGTGGCTGCGGTTCTTTTTGCTCTGGCTGCTCTGTATTCCTTGTGGATTTTATGGCGGAAAAGAAATCTGTGCGGAAAGATTTTCCATGGGGAGAAGCATCTGGTATTTGGGAGAGGCCGGAAAAGAGATGGCGGAAGGGAAAAGGACCGGGAGAAAATTACAATTATTCTGGCGCCATTTACGCTATTAGGTTATGTTTTGGTGCTGGCAGGAAAGTGGGGAGGAATTTGCTAAAGAAGATTCGAGTAGCTTTTTATGACAATGGAGGCTATATGCCTAATCTGGTAGAGTATCTCTGCAAAAAAGGAAACAGGCTGATCGAGCCCAGGCTGTATAGCAGTTTAAAGACATTAGGGCAGTCTGTGGCAGAGGGGATGGTTGATGTTTTGCTGGCAGGGGAAGAGGTCAGGGAAGAGATTTTACAATTCCTCAAACAGATTCCGCAGATCATCCTGTTGTCCGAGGGAAGCTATGCAAGGGAGGAAACAGAATTTGAAGTTATTTTTAAATATCAGCCGGTCTCGGATATTATGAAAGAATTGATGTCTCTGATCGCAGAAAATGACATGATTCCGTATACCCGGATCAAGCTTTCCAAATCAAAGACAGAAGTTTATGGCGTATATGCCCCTTATGGCGGCGCAGGAGTTACGAGCTGTGCATTGGCGCTGGCAAAAAGATATGCCGAAAATTACCAGACTTTGTATGTCAATCTGGAGCTGTTCAACAGTTTTGATTTTTCGGGGCAGGGCAGGAGAACCGATACCGAGTACCGTTTCCGTGGCATGTCGGAAGTTCTCTTTTATCTCAAACAAAAGAAGGAGAAACTGGCGATCAAACTGGATTCTATCACATATTCCAGAGAGGGGATCGATTATCTTCTGGCGGTTGAAGATTATAGAGATTTATACCATATGGAAACAGAGGATATGCATCGTTTTTTGGAGGTTCTTTTATCAGATTCCCCATATCAGAGGATTATTTTTGATATCGGTTATCTGGGAGAGGCAACGCTGTATCTGATGCAGCAGGCGGACGGAATTTATATGCCGGAGCCAAAACAAAGGCTGCAGGCGGAAAAACAAAATGCATTTTTTGGGTTTCTTGCAAGAGAACATCGGGAAGAAATCCTGAAAAAAATTGTCCAGACAGATGACAGGGGTGGAATATGACAGAGAAAGAGAGAGCGGCAAGATGCCAGAAAATAAGGGAACAGATTTATGAAGACGTCAATATTTCCGGCGAACTGGAAGATGAAGAGCTCTTAGAGCGGATTGAAGAATGTGTACTAAAAACGGGACATACTGTTTATCTTTCAATCCGGGAAAAGACAGAGATGATCCGGACGGTTTTTTATTCTATGAGAAAGCTGGACGTCCTTCAGGATATTCTGGAAGATAATTCTGTCACAGAGATTATGGTAAACGGTCCGGACAATATTTTTATCGAAAAGGATGGGAGGCTCGAAAGGTACCAAAAAACATTTTTAAACGTCGAGAGGCTGGAAGATGTGATTCAGCAGATTGTCGCGAAAGCAAATCGTCTGGTCAATGAATCTGCCCCGATTGTAGACGTCAGGCTGGAGGACGGTTCGAGGGTGAATGTCGTGCTTCCGCCGGTAGCGGTCAACGGACCGATTGTGACAATACGGAAATTTCCCGAAGTACCAATATCAATGGACAGGCTGCTGGAGCTTGGCTCGATTACAGAGGAGGCGGCGGATTTTTTAAAAGTCCTGGTTCGCGCAAAATATAATATTTTTATCAGCGGCGGCACAGGTTCCGGAAAAACTACGTTTTTAAATGTCCTGGCGGGTTATATCGCATCGGACGAAAGGATTATTACGATTGAGGATTCCGCCGAGCTGCAGATACGCCAGATTCCTAATCTGGTTCGGCTGGAAGTCCGGAATGCAAATGTGGAGGGGAAAAACGAAGTTGGCATCAGGGATTTGATCCGGTCAGCTTTGAGGATGCGTCCGGATCGGATTATCCTGGGCGAAGTTCGCGACGCGGCGGCGTGCGATCTGCTCTCCGCAATGAATACAGGGCATGACGGAAGCTTGTCTACCGGCCATGCCAACAGTCCGGAAGATATGCTGCGGCGTCTGGAAACTTTAGTCCTTATGGGGATGGATATCCCGCTTGCCGCTGTGCGGAGCCAGATTGCATCGGCGATCGACATTGTCATTCAGCTGGGAAGGCTTAGGGATAAGACCAGGAAAGTCCTGGAAATTGACGAGGTATTGGGAATGAAAGACGGAGAGATCGCGCTTGCGCCATTGTTTTGTTACCGGGAGGAGGGACAGAATGAGGACGGCTCTGTAGCAGGCCGGCTTGTCAGGACAGAACACGCTCTAAGGCGTCAGTTTAAATTACAGACGGCAGGGCTGAAGGAGGAATGCCTATGCAGAGAAAGACAGGAGTGACGGTATACCTGACAGGTTTTGGAAAAGGGTTTTTACAGGGCTTTTGCTTAAGTTATCTCTTTTACCGGGGGGTATTTATCGCTCTGCTGTTGGGCGCGGGGTATGGATGCTATCAGATCTTTGCAGAAAAAAGACGGTTTCGGCGGCAGCAGGAGCAGGAGATCACGCTGCAGTTCCGCGAGGGATTACTGGGGATTTCTTCTGCGCTTGGCGCGGGATATTCTATTGAAAATGCGGTCAGGGAGGCGGAGAAAGACCTGGCGCTCCTATATGGACAGGAGTCGCTTCTCGCACAGGAATTTTCCTGGATGGACAAGCAGATGGAGTTAAACCAGCCGCTGGAGACGCTGTTTTTTGAGGTGGCGAAGAGATGGAACACGGAGGATATGCTGCATTTTGCACAAGTGTTTCAGACTGCAAAGCGGACAGGTGGTGATTTAATTGCTATTACACACAGCACTGCGGAAAAAATCAGCGAGAAGATAGAAGTGCGGCGGGAGATACAGACGCTGATTGCAGGAAAGCAGATGGAGAGTAAGATCATGAATCTGATTCCGCTTGCGATGATAGTTTATTTCTGGCTCTGTTCGCCTGGATTTCTGGATTGCCTGTATACATCTTCTGGCAGACCGGTGATGACGGTTCTGTTGTTACTATATCTGGCTGCCTATTATTGGAGCAGAAAGATCAGTGATATTTGCGTGTAGAATCAGTGGCATTTGCGTGTGGAATCAGCGGTATTTGCATGTAGAACCGATGGCATTTGCGTGTGGAACCAGCGGTATTTGCGTGTAGAATCAGTGGCATTTGCGTGTGGAATCAGCGGTATTTGTATGTAGAACCGGTGGCATTTGCGTGTGGAACCAGCGGTATTTGCATGTAGAATCGGTGGCATTTGCGTGTAGAAAAAGAGAGCTGTGAAGCTTCTGGCCTGCGCGGGAACAGGCATGATCGGCCTGCTTTCTAACGTTGTGCAAGTGGAGGAGTACCATATGAGAGGAGAGATGGCATGGGAGAAATTTGCCTTGTATGTATTTTTTTGATCATCCTGTATTTTTTTGCAGTTTGGAAAAAAGGGACGGCGTATCTTGAAAAGCGCGGTATCGATATGACGAAGAGAGGGCGCTTTTTTCCGGGGATCGTTCTGATCCTGCGCTTTTTTCGTGAAAAGTTCCATTGCAGCCTGCATGGGGAGAGATTTGAGAAATTAAAAAAATTTTATGTCGGGAAGGGAGAGGAGGAAATTTTTTATCTCTTTTACGGAACGCTCGGGAAACAGATTTCGATTGCGGTTTTAGTATTGCTCTGCCTGTTGGCGGGGAGCGGACTTGCAGAAAGAGGCGGAGAATTGATCGATGGGTTTTTTCTGCAGAAAGAAGGCGTTCTAGGGGAAGAGAAGAAGCTTTCCCTGACAGCGCGAGCCGGAAGTGAGGAAAAAGAGGTAGAGATTGCCGTACCGCATAAGGAGTATACAGAGGCAGAGCGGAAAGAAAAATTTGCCGAGGCGGAACAATTTATCAAAAGGAATTATCTGGCAGAAAATTCATCTGCCGAGCGGGTGTCTTATCCGCTTTCCCTGCCGACGTCTATTCCCGGAAGCGCAGTAAAGGTTCGCTGGGATACTGACCCGGATGGGCTGATCGGGTCGGACGGCGCGCTGCATAATGACAGTCTGGAAGAAAGCTGCCAGACGCAGATAACAGCTCATTTGTCTTATGGGGAGCAGGAAGATAAAATCGTGCTGTCTGTGACGGTACTGCCGCGTCAGAGGACAAAAGAGGAATTATTCTGGAAAGAGTGGAACAGGCAGCTGGAAAAAAACAAAGAAAAGGATGATTCCAATTATCTGGAGCTTCCGAGGCAGGTGGAGGGGACGGGATTGTCTTACAGGGAAAAAGAGACTGTTCCGGCTTGTGCGATACTTTTTTTGGGGATTATTTCACTATTGCTGATCCCTTTGCTGGCAGAGAGCAGACTGCACAGAGAGCTCGCCAGGAGGGACGAGCAGCTTCGCATGGATTATCCGGATTTTATTGAGCAATTTGTCCTGCTGGTGGGCGCGGGGTTAAATGTGAAAGGGACATGGGAAAGAATGGTGACAGAATACCAGAAGAGGACTCCGGAAAATGAGAGCCGTTATCTCTATGAAGAGATGATTCTTTCCATGCGTGATATGGAAAATGGCATGAGCGAGAGCAGGGCGTATGAATTATTTGGAAAGAGGACAGGCGTGCTTTCCTATATGAAATTCTCGGCTCTTTTGGTGCAGAACCTAAAGAAAGGGCAAAAAGATTTGTTGAAACTTTTGGATCATGAAATGGCAGATGCTTTTCAGGCGAGGAAGCAGACGGCAAAGGCGCTTGGTGAAAAGGCGGGGACAAAGCTTTTACTGCCAATGATGCTGATGCTGATCATTGTTTTCGCATTGATCTTGTATTCTGCATTTCAAAATATGTAGGTTGCGGCATTGCGCAATCAGAAAGGAAGGGCATTATGGGGATATTAAAGGATTTTTGGAAGGAAGAAGATGGAATTGGAGTTGTTGAGATCATTTTGATCCTCGTTATCTTGATTTTGATCATTGCTGTTTTCCGCACACAGATCGTCTCGATTGTGCAGAGCGCTTTTGATCAGATCAACGGTGCGGCAGGCGACATCAATAATGATATCGGGATTGAGTGATCGGGCTGGTTCAGCATCCGGAATTGTGCCGCCTGCTCTGGCGACAGCAGCGATGATACGGAAGCTGGGTAACTGCAGCGGTTAATCATGACAATCGGGAAGGGGCTGTGTGTTTGCATAGGAAAACAGAAGAAATGGACAAGAGAGAAGTATTTTTTTTCAGCGAAGGAAGCATTACCGTATTTTTGACTTGTGTGTTTTTGTTATTTTATTCTCTGATTGGCGTGGCATGGGAACATGCAAGGGTGTTTTCAGCGGGAGGCTATATGCAGGTCGCCGCCCGCCAGGCGGCAATGACGCTGTTTGGCGATTTTAATAAGGAGCTCTATGAAGAATATGGCCTGTTTGCATATGGCGGGTACGATGGAATTGGCGTTCCGGAGTGCAGTGAAAATCTCAGGGGTCTATTAGAGGATAATCTGGCGGCTGCTCCAGAGCATACATACCGCCCCTATGTAGATTTTTACCGTTTCCGCAATGTGGAAGTTTCTGTTGAAAAAGCCGTGTTGTTAAGCGATTCTGAAGAGTTCTGCCGTCAGGTGGAAGCATTTTTAAAAGCGGATGCGGCAGAGAAGATCACAGATTCTGTTTTTGAGAAGCTGTCAGGAAGAGGGGACTCCGTTGCAGAGGAGCGACTCAGAATGGCAGAAGAATATGAGGAAGGAAAATACGATCCGGAAACAGAAGAGGATGGCGGTCAAAGTTCTGACGCAGATGCGGGCGGCGCTCTTTCTGAAGAAGACCAAACAGATGATGCGGGCGGAAACCCGCTGGAATTTTTCCGTGAAATGATGCGGGATGGCATTTTGAATCTTGTCTGCGATGCGGAACTGTTAGAAGACGGCACAATAGAATCCTCTGAAGAGATGGAGGGTGAGAGCGATTCTGGCAGTGGACAAGACAGAGAAGAGAGCGCGTCAAAAATATTACAAAACCTGCTAGAAGACGGCGGGCAGGGGATAGAGACAGGCGCGATCCATACAGGGGCGCAAAAACTGGAAACGATTGCGTATGCAGACCGGCAGTTTAGCAATTACACGAAAGACCGTGGACGGACAACAAAATATGGGCTGGAATATTTGGCTGCGGGAAAGGGACAGGAAAAAGACAATTTGGCGTATGTCGTAAACCGGATTTTGGTGACAAGGCTGCTTTTGAATTTTTCCTGTATCGCCGCAGACAGCGGTATGCAGAAAAAAAGCCTGGCGACAGCGACTGCAATCGCCGGTTTTACCGGACTGCAGCCTGTTGTTACGGCAGTCCAGTACATCATTTTGCTGATTTTGGCTTTTCAGGAGGCCTGTGTTGACATGATGGCTTTGTTGGATGGAAGAGAAGTCCCTGTGTTCAAAACGGCAGAAAATCTGAAGATGAAATATGAGGAGATTTGCAAAGGGAGCAGGCAGCTTTTTAAAGAAAAAGCGTCGGGATACCCAAAGGCGGAGAATGCATCGGCACAGGGCGTCAGCTATACGCAATACCTCTGGCTTCTTCTGGCATTACAGCCAAAGGATACGATTGTGGCAAGAAGCTATGATTTGATTCAATATGATCTGCGCGAGCGTTATAATCAGAGCTTTTGCATTTCTTCTGCCGTCTGCAGGGCAAAGTGGGAAATTAACTGGGAGATCCCTTTTCTTTTTTCCAATCTGCCGCTGCAAAATGAGGGGATCCGTGAGAAAACAGAAAGTCTGGAGGTGGAGTATGGATATAAAAATGGGTAGGGATGTCCTTTATTTGGAGGCGGGAAACTTAAAAACATTAAAAGATGATTCCAGGAAGGCTCCCCGGCACATATGGATAACAAAACAAACAAAAAAGCTGAAAAATAGAGGATGTCCCCGCTCATTTTTGAGAAAAGGCGTTTTGACAGTGGAGGCTGCGTTTTGCGCTACAGCGTTCTTTCTGGTCCTGTTTAGCCTTCTCTATCTTTTTTCCCTTTTGGCCATGCAGCAGAATACGGAATTAAAGCTTGCCAATGCCAGCTGGAAGTATAGTAGCTATGGGATTCAAACCGAAACTTTGTCCGGTATTTTAGGAAAGGGCGAGACAATTTTTTGGAAGGAAGAAAAGGGAATCTGCTATGTGGATCAGAGGGAACCGATCCCTTTTTTGGGCGGACGCTTTGCGGCGATCAACCGCTATCAGCAGATGAGGATCAATGCGTATCGCGGGAAGAGTATGGTCGGTGAATACGCTGCGGGGGACGGCTATGTTTATGTCGCTGAAAATGGAACAGTATACCACTGCAGGGAATCCTGTGTTTACCTTAATCCAGGAATACGGCAGATTTACTTTGGCGAAGCCGGAGAGAAAAGGAACCGTTCCGGAGGGAAATATAAGGGCTGTGAAAGCTGCGCCGACGGCGCTGCACTGCAGGATGACAGCGAGGTATTTATTACGCCGTATGGCGACAGGTATCATGTAAATAAAGATTGTCCGGGATTAAAAAGGACAATCCGGAAATTGCGTTTATCAGAAATCGGAAGTCTCCCGCCCTGCAGTAAGTGCGGTGGGGCGAGGGACTGACAGTTTGAGTGAAGGAGAAAATAAAATGCAGAGGATTCTTATATTTGTATTGCTTTTTATTGGCTTGGCCGCTGCTTCCTATACGGATTTGCGCCGGCGCGATATTTTTATACCGGTTTGTATTGGGGAAATACCGGTTCTGTTTTTCTTAAATTACAGTTTGGGAAAGGGCGGGATTTCCCTGTGGATTGCTTCTTTGGGAGTTTGCGCATTTTTTTATCTGGTCAGTGTCGCAACGAGAGAGCAGATTGGAAAAGGAGATGCGTTCTTGTTTGGGATGACTGGGGCGGGCATGGGACTGTTTGGCAATCTGCTGTTAATTTATATCACGTTTCTCTTAACATTTTTCGCCGCAGTATTTTTATTGATCTTCCGGCGCGTTGATAAAAAATATAAGCTTCCGATGGCGCCTTTTGCGCTGTGCTCCTATTGCATTATTGGGATTGCGGGAGGCTTGCTGTGATATCATCAGATTTTGGAGAAAGGAGGGGGAGAGTGCGGCGCAGAAAGAAAAGTGGGTTTATTAGGAAACGCTGGAACAAGAGAGGCAGTTATTCTGTGGAGGCGGCATTTATCGTACCGATTGTGTTGGGAATTTGCTTTACGGTATTGTATACTTTATTTTTGCTGCATGACAGGTGTGTCCTGGCAGGAAATGTCCACGAAGTGTTAATGTTGTCTGCGGCGGAAAATCTCGCAGAAGAGAATTGTCAGGAATATCTGGAAAAGCCTCTTTGGTGTATGGACGTCACTGCGGTGCAGAGGAAAGAGAGCGGAGGAAGTGTACGATTTATAGTACAGGCAGAGGCAGATATCAAGATACCTGTCATGAATATTTTTATGAAACATTTGCAGAAATTTACACTGCAGGCGAGTTATCCGGTCAGACAGCCGGACGGGATCATACGTTACCGCAGAGAGGAGGAATCATGCAGGAACTGATTTGTGATGAAAAAAACAGATGTCTGTTATGGAAGACGGGGATGGAGATGTCAAAGGAATCTGTTTTTTCCTGGAAAATGATGGAAAATAACCGGATAGAGGGGCTGCTTCCCTTTGAACATTATTATATTGACAATCAGAACTGTTTCCGCTATGCCTTTGGCACAATGCAGACTGTCGCCGAGATCATGCAGGGCGGGGAAAGCGATTATGAGACGTTTTATTTTTTGTGCTTTCGTCTTCTTACTGCATTGAAATCAGGAGAGGAATATCTGCTGCAGGATACGGGGTATCTGCTTGAACCGGATAAAATTTTCTGGGAAAAGGAGAAAAAGGAAATCGCGCTGTGTTACCTGCCGGGACAGGAAAGTGTGTTTTCTGACAGCTTTTTAAAACTATTGGAATATTTGTTGAGGCATGTAGGACATTCTGATAAAAGAACGGTGGAATTTATTTATGGATTATATGACCTGGCAGTTTCGGGGGGAATCTCAATAGAGAATCTGTCAGGATATGCGGAACGGTTCTGGCAGAGTCCGGCGGGGCGGGACGATAACAGGAACAGCGCTATAAAACCAGATCAGAAACCCGTGGAAGAATTTCAGGATGGCGGCTGTGAAAACTGTCGGTTTTGCCTGCGCTTTGTGGAAAATGGGAGAAATGACAAAACCGGTATTGCCCTATACGGCAAAAATGCATATGAATTGCAGGGGCAGGAGATGGCGGTAGGAAGGGAACAGGACAGCGATCTTCATCTGCCGTATGACACAGTCAGCCGCAGACATGCCGTGTTATTCCAGGAGGATGGTGAAATATTTCTGATGGATATGGCGTCCCGGAACGGTACTTTTGTAAACGGCGACAAAATATCCGCATTTGCCAAGACAAAATGCAGGGAGAATGATGTGATTCGCTTTGCGGATATTTCGTTCCGTCTGATTGCTGCAGGCTAGCGGAAGACAACCGGATTTTCGCGGTATTCCGCTTTGATTGCAATATAGGGATAAGACGGAGTCTCCGATACAGCGTCCCCCTTTTTGGGACCATAAAGTTCTGTGTCAAAGATTAATTCGTCATTCTCCTGATAAAAGTCATTAACGGCAATGCTATAACCGCCGCTTGCCTGTTTGCCGTAACCTTTTACGATATACAGGCAGGCATTGTCTGAAAAAGTCAGCTCGAATGCCTTTTTTTCGCGCTCTTTGATCAGTCCGCTTAATTCTTTTGGGATATCTGCGCCGGATACTACAGTATATTCCAGCTCGTTTTTCGCGGCGGTCTCCTTCTCCTTTGAACAGCCGGAAAGGGCAAAGCAGAAGAGAAGAAGAAAGAAAAAGAACAGATGGTGCAAATAAGAGGAATGGCAATTATGCATAATGATACTCCTGAAATTTCTAATCAATTCACTGTATGATATTAGGACAGTGGATATGAATTATATTTTTGGGCGCTCTGTTTTTTTGCCCGGATATTGCGCTTCGATACGTCTGGCTTGGCGTTCTTTTTAAAATATATACAAGAAACTGTCCGGGGATTCGGTTGGCATTTTTGAGAAAATCAGGCAGCTGCACAGTGAGTTTTATCCGTATATTTATGAAGTGGCAAAGGAAGATGACAGGACGATTGTGATCGAAGAGTTTATCGTCGGCGATACTCTGGATGAATATATCGAGAAAAATGATGTGTCCGAGGAGAAAATTGTCGGCCTGATGATTCAGGTCTGCGAGGCGGTGAAGCTGCTGCACCGGCAGACGCCCGCTATCATCCATCGAGACATCAAGCCGTCTAACATTATCGTAGATTGTCATGGCAGGATTAAATTGATCGACCTTGACGCCGCCAGGGAATACGACAAGGGAGAGAGTAAAGATACTCATATTCTGGGAACAGATGGATATGCGCCGCCGGAGCAGTATGGCTATGCTCAGACGGACGAGAGAAGCGATATTTATGCCATCGGCAGTACCCTGTATGAAGCATTATTCCGTAAAAGGCTGCCGCGCCGGGGCAGGAATCCGATACAGAAGATCGTTTTTTCGGAAGATAATAAAAAAGTACATCAAAGCCTGGTAAAGATTATCGAAAAATGTACGATGTTTGCGCCAGAATCCAGATATTTTTCCGTGGAGATGGTCGAAAAAGAGCTAAAGCATTATAAAACAAAAAAGTTAAAAAAGTTTGCCTGCGCCGCCGGCATTGTTTTGCTGTTTGGTATTTTTGCCCTGACAGAGGCATTTCAGGATAAAGAGAGTGGGATGGCGTCTTCGGAAGGGAGACAGGAAGCCGCGGGAGATGCGATAAATTCCGATACGATAGACGCAAAGAGCATAACGATTGATATGGAGAACCCAACGACAGGGAAAAAAGAAGTTTTTACTCTGTATTACAAAAAAGACGAGCCGGAATTGTCCAGAATCCATATAGATGTTGCAACATATCTGGGCAAGAAAGAGAATCCGAGGAAAATCCGCCTGGAAAATACCAGGGGGCATACTGCGCTGGAATTAAAACCAGGGGACTGGGAGTATGACAGCGGGATGGCTGTTGTCACGCTGAAACCGTCTGTACTGGACAAGCTTAAAGTGGGACAGGACTATAATCTGATCATGGAATTTTCTGACATAGTTTTAAATGCAGAGGTAGACGTTATTAATGATTATCTGCAGATAACAAAGGCGTATAGCAGCGCAGTCATGCTGGAGGGTGGGATTGCGGAAGTGATCCGGGGAAAGACATCAAAGATCAACCGCTGTATTGCCAATTCATAATTTGGGGACGTTGGATTTGTGGTAGTATTTGTTGTGGCTTAGTGAAAGCGAGGGCGATCAGATGATATATCTCACAGAGGAATTATATAATGTTTTACTTCAGACGGAGAAAGAGGGCATGGATGAGTTTTCAGAGAGATATGGGCAGATTTTTGAGGAGTGTTCCCTGCCCGAATATCTGGAATATCTGTTAGAGAAATATGATATGAAAAAGAGCGAAGTGATTAACCGCTCGCAATTTAATGTGCCATTTGGCTATGATATTTTCAGCGGTGCAAAAAGAGCTTCCAGAGACAAGCTTTTGAAGCTTAGTTTTGGCTTCCCGCTTAATTTAAAAGAGGTAGAGCGGCTCCTGTACTATGGCGGTGTGAGCGCATTGTACCCAAAGGTAAAGAGGGATGCATTTCTTATTTTTGCGATAGGGAGACAGTATGGCCTGGATCAGGTAAATGAACTTTTGTTTGAAAATGGACTGAAACCTTTCGAGACCTGACCTGCCAGAACCGGGCGGGAATGACCGTGCCCGTCGCTGCCAACGTATGACCTGCCAGAACCGGGCGGGAATGACCGCGCCCGCCGCTGTCAACGTATGACCTGCCAGAACCGGGCGGGAATGACCGTGTTCGCCGCTGTCAACGTATGACCTGCCAGAACCGGGCGGGAATGACCGCGCCCGCCGCTGTCAACGTATGACCTGCCAGAACCGGGCGGGAATGACCGTGCCCGCCGCTGCCAACGTATGACCTGCCAGAACCGGGCGGGAATGACCGTGTTCGCCGCGTCAAACATATGAATTGCAATTTTTGGGCGAGTGTTATATAATGGGGACTGATATATGTAAATCGAATTGCAGGTATAGGAGGACATGCAAGAATGAAGGAACTCAATAAAGAGGAATTTAAGAAAGAGGTAGAGGGTTATGTGAAAGTGCTGTTTCGCAAGTCAATCAAAGAGGCTGACAAACAGCAGCTGTTTCAGGCAGTCAGCTATGCGGTAAAGGATTTTATTGTGGATCAGTGGATGGCAACTCATAAGACATACGAAGAAAAAGATGTAAAAACAGTTTATTATTTATCCATGGAATTTTTGATGGGACGTGCCCTGGGAAATATAATCATTAATTTAAAAGGAAATGAAGCAATCAAGCAGGCGATCGAGGAATTGGGCATGGATTTGGACGTTATTGAAGATCAGGAGCCGGACGCCGCCCTGGGAAACGGCGGACTTGGCCGTCTTGCCGCCTGCTTTTTGGATTCATGTTCTACATTGGGATATTCTGCGTATGGATGCGGTATCCGCTACAAATACGGAATGTTCAAGCAGGTGATCGAGAACGGTTATCAGGTAGAGCGTCCGGACGACTGGTTAAAATATGGCAACCCATTTGAGATCAAACGTCCGGAATATGCCGTTGAAGTAAAGTTCGGCGGATATGTCGCCATCCAGAAAGACGAGGAGACAGGACGGAATAAATTTGTCCAGGAAAATTACCAGTCTGTTCTGGCTGTGCCATATGACCTGCCGGTTGTCGGATATAATAACAATGTGGTCAATACGCTCCGTATCTGGGATGCAGAGGCGATCGACACGTTTAATCTGGATTCTTTTGACAAAGGTGATTATCAAAAGGCCGTAGAGCAACAGAATCTGGCGCGTACCATCTGCGAGGTGCTTTATCCAAACGACAATCATCTTGCCGGAAAAGAACTTCGGTTAAAGCAGCAGTATTTCTTTGTATCAGCCAGCGTGCAGAGGGCAGTGAAGAAATATCTGGAGAAACATGATGATATCCGCAGGATTCATGAGAAAGTATGTTTCCAGTTAAATGACACACATCCGACAGTAGCAGTTGCAGAGCTGATGCGGATTTTGCTGGATGAACATTTTCTGAACTGGGATGAAGCGTGGAGCATCACATGCAAGACATGTGCTTATACAAACCATACAATTATGTCAGAAGCATTAGAAAAATGGCCGCTGGAGCTGTTTTCCCGCTTGCTTCCGCGTATTTATCAGATTATTGAGGAGATTAACCGCCGTTTTATCCTGGATATCCAGCGGGCATATCCGGATGATTATGGGAAAGTAGAGCGGATGGCGATTATTTATGATGGCCAGGTTAAAATGGCGCATCTTGCGATTGCGGCCGGATTTTCTGTAAACGGCGTCGCGAGACTGCACACAGAGATCCTGAAAAATCAGGAGTTACATGATTTTTATCTGATGATGCCGGAGAAGTTTAATAATAAGACAAATGGTATCACACAGAGAAGATTCCTGTTACATGGAAATCCTCTTCTCGCCGATTGGGTCACGAAAAAAATCGGGGACGAGTGGATTACAAATCTGCCTCATATTAATGAGTTGTCTGTATATGTAAACGATGAAATGTGCCAGAAAGAATTTATGAATATCAAATACCAGAATAAAGTCCGTCTGGCAAAATACATTAAAGAACATAACGGAGTGGAGGTTAATCCGCGCTCTATCTTTGACGTACAGGTTAAGAGGCTGCATGAATATAAGCGCCAGCTTTTGAATATCCTCCATATTATGTATCTGTACAATGAGCTGAAAAAGAATCCGGATATGGAGTTTTACCCAAGGACATTTATCTTTGGCGCAAAGGCTTCCGCTGGATACCACAGGGCAAAATCCATTATCAAGCTGATTACCAGCGTAGGTGATGTGATCAATAACGATAAGTCCATTAATGATAAGATCAAGGTGGTATTTATCGAGAATTACCGCGTGTCTAACGCCGAGATGATCTTTGCGGCGGCGGACGTCTCAGAGCAGATTTCTACGGCAAGTAAAGAGGCTTCTGGTACAGGTAACATGAAGTTTATGTTAAACGGCGCTGTTACGCTGGGCACAATGGACGGTGCAAATGTAGAAATCGTAGAGGAAGTCGGTGAAGAGAACGCATTTATCTTTGGATTATCTTCTGACGAGGTCATTGCTTATGAGCATAACGGACAGTATAATCCAAGAGAAATTTACAATACGGATTCAGAAATCCGCGCAGTCCTCACCCAGCTGGTGGATGGAACTTATGCGCCGGGCAATCTCGACGAGTTCCGCGATATCTATAATTCCCTGATGGATGGACAGGGAGGCCGCCCGGATATTTACTTTATCCTGAAAGATTTCCGTTCCTATGCGGATGCACAGTGCAGGGTAGAGGAAGCTTACAAAGACTCCGCAAGATGGGCGAAGATGGCTATGTTAAACGTAGCAAAGAGCGGTAAATTCTCCTCTGACAGGACGATCGAGGAATACGCAAAAGAGATCTGGAAGCTGGAAAAGGTAACGGTTGAGCTGGAAGACTGATCAGGTAAAAAAAGACATTACAAAGAAAATCCTGCCCGGCAGGAGAGTGTTGCCGGCGAAGATTTTCTTGCAGAATATGGAACTTTACAAAACGGCTTGATATTCAAAAGCCGTTTTGTAATATAAATATGACCGGCATGGCGCATGGATTTGGTTCGATGTGGCTGGCGGTGCAGAAATGAGGGCGATTATGAAAAAGAAACAGATAGCCGCTATCATTATTACGGCAGTGATCATGATAGCTGTAGGAGTAACCGGTGTTGTTTCCAATGTGGTTCAGCACAAGATCGTGGGGGAGGCTCAGGAAGATGTCAAAACTACTTTTTTTGATATCGTAAACAGCCAAAGCGCAGATTTGGATTTGCCAGAGAAAGACTTTATCGGTATTTTAAATATCGTGGGCGAGATTGGCGCATCTGATGAGAGTTTTTCTTCTGCGGCGCAGTATAATCACGATCTTTATATGGAATATGTGGAGCAGATGAAAAAAGCTCCAAATAACAAAGGAATCCTTATCTATGTGGACAGTCCTGGCGGGGCGGTTTATCAGACGGATGAATTGTACTTAAAAATCATGGAATATAAAGAAGAAACAGGACGTCCGGTGTGGGCGTATTTTGCGTCGCAGGCCTGTTCCGGCGGCTACTATATTGCCATGGCTGCAGATAAAATATATGCGAACAGGAACTGCTGGACCGGTTCGATCGGCGTGATCGTCTCGCTGGTCAACTGTAAGGAATTATATGACAAGCTTGGGATCAAAGAGATTGATATTACCAGCGGACGCAATAAAGCGATGGGTTCTGCGGGGCTGAACCTGACAAAGGAGCAATACGGTATTTTGCAGAGTCTGGTAGATGAAGCTTACAGCCAGTTTGTCCAAATCGTTTCCGAGGGGAGGCACATGGATGAAGATAAGGTGCGTAAGCTGGCGGACGGAAGGATTTATTCTGCAAATCAGGCGGTTGAAAATGGGCTGATCGACGCGGTAGATTCGCTGGAGGCAGAAAAGGAGGCTCTTATTGAAGAGAACGGCCTGGATGAAGAGATTGAATTTTATGCGCCGGAAAATACTGTGAACGATTTTTGGTACAGTCTGTTCTCAAAGGCGGGAGAATTATTTCCAAAAACAGAAATTGACCTTGCAAGCGATATTGTTGAGAATCAGGGAAATGGGGTGTTGAAATATTATGCAAAATAATATGCAGCAGGTATCTGCCGGATTTTTTGTACGGCTGTCTGCTTTCCTGATCGATTGGGTGATCGTGGGCGCTGCGCTTCTGCTGGTGCGAATCCCTATGGGAATTGCTTCCCTGAGCGGCAACGCCGATCTATTGTTCCAGGATTTTATTTTTAAATATTCGATATATGATATTGTGATCTATGCGTTGAAGTTAGGATATTTTACATTAATGACATATTTCACCGGGGCGACTTTGGGAAAACGCCTGTTACATCTCCAGGTTGTCAGCGAAGAAGACAGAAAACCGACTTTTTTTGAAATCTTTTTCAGGGAAAGTTTTGGCAAGTTTTTGTCTGGATTACTTTTATGCGCCGGATATCTCATGATAGGCATTGAAAGAAATAAGCGGGGGCTGCATGATATTTTAAGCGATACCCGCGTCGTATATAGCCATCAGAAAAAGATATATGTACCCGCGCCGGTGGTGTACCGGGAAATCCCCTACACACCAGCGCAGATGCCATACCCAAATGGGACGCCAGCGGGTAACGGCGCGCCGTATCAAAATGGGACGCCAATGGATAACGGCACGCCATATCAGAATGGGACGCCAGCGGGTAACGGCACGCCGTATCAGAATAGGACGCCAGCAAATAACGGTACGCCATATCAGAATGGGACGCCAGCGGGTAA
>CANQCD010000034.1 GCA_947589455.1 uncultured Lachnospiraceae bacterium
GTCCATGTTGATCAGACGTCTTCCTTTCAGACAGGAAGCGTCAAAGGCATGCGCCCCTTTCAGCCCCGCCTCCTCGATCAGCTGACCTGCAAAATGTCCTTCCGGCCGTTTAAATGTACTTCCGGCGCTGCCATATTCTAACGGCTGTTTTTCCCTGCGCCTCCGGTTTAGCTCCTGCATCTTTTCCATGCTCTTGTCCCGGTCTCCCTCCGCAAAGGAAAACAGCGCCCAGAGCACGATCAGCTCCTCTGTCTGTATGATACTGCTGCGGTAAGAAAGCGCAAGCTCCTGCTTTGTATAAAACCGCCGCGTGCCGTCAGGCAGAAGCGCTTTCGCTCCCAGGATGCTGTCTTTTATCTCCCCGCCGTATGCGCCGGCATTCATCGCAACAGCGCCGCCCAATGTCCCCGGGATGCCTCCCGCGAACTCAAACCCCGCCGCGCCGTCTTTTGCAAGCTTGTTTGCAAGCACAGAAAGCATAATGCCGCTCCCGGCAACATAGCAGCGCCGCCCTGGCGCAAACGCTTCTCTGTTTTCTTTCTCTAACGCTGAACATTCCGCTTCGTGCAGAAATCCTCTTTTTAAAAGCTCCTCCCTGTCCACTTGCAGCACGGCGTCCAGCGGGAGCTTCTCTGTCCGGCGTTCGCCCTTTCCGGCGCAGGAAGTGTTGATCACCACTCCATCAAAACCGGTGTCGCACACCAAAAGATTGCTCCCATTCCCCATGATAAAATATGGCATTTTCTCCCTTCTGACATATGCTGTTACCGCTGCAAGCTCTTCTGTGTCCTGCGGCGTAACAAAATATCGTGCCGGTCCGCCAATCCGGAATGTCGTATGCGCGGAAAGAAGTTCCTCGCGGAGACAGTTTTCCTTCCCGACAATGCCTTCCAGCTCATTTTCCCGAAACAAATCAATCACTTCCTTTCCATTACCGGCGAATCCACAACACTATCGCGCAGGCCGCGCGATGCGATACCTGTTTTTAGCTATTGTACAGGCCGCGCGATAACCCGCTTCCAATCATTTTGCGATCATCTAACCGGTTATAATAGAGTATAGAACAAAAAAACAAAAACATGCCTTACGGACAAAACCCATAAGACATGCTTCCCTTCAGCGTGCGCGAGAAGATTCGAACTCCCGACCTTCTGATCCGTAGTCAGACGCTCTATCCAGCTGAGCTACGCGCACAAACGTCTGTGCCAAAGCACCGAACGTATTTTATAGTATCACAGAAAGGGATAAATTGCAAGAGTTTTTTCGCATTTTTAACCCCGCCGCCGGAAATTTTTCTCCGGCAGCGGGGTTTGTCTGACTGCTTACAGATTTTTCCTGTCTAATCACAGAAGGCTTTCATAGAGTTTTGTGATATCCTCTACGGAAGTCTCCTTCGGATTTCCAGGTCTACATGCATCGTCATAAGCGGACTTTGCCAGGAAAGGAATATCTTCCTTCTTTACGATCTCTTTCAGATCGGCCGGAATCCCCACATCCTGTGAGAGTTTCTTTACTGCGTCAACCGCCGCCTTGCGGTACTCTTCCTGAGACATCGTTTCCGTGCCTTCCACGCCCATTGCCTTTGCAATATCGCGGTACTTCTCACCGGTCGCCTCCGCATTATACTCCATAACTGTCGGGAGGATGATCGCATTTGCAATGCCGTGCGGCGTATCATACAGTGCGCCAAGAGGATGCGCCATAGAATGGACAATGCCAAGCCCTACGTTTGAAAAGCCCATGCCGGCAACATACTGCCCCAGAGCCATCCCTTCACGCCCTTCCGGCGTATTGTCTACCGCGCCACGCAGGGAGCGGGAAATGATCTCGATTGCTTTTAAGTGGAACATATCAGATAATTCCCATGCGCCTGCCGTGATATATCCCTCGATCGCATGTGTGAGCGCGTCCATGCCAGTCGCCGCCGTAAGCCCTTTCGGCATGGAGGACATCATCTCTGAGTCGATAAATGCCACAACCGGTATATCGTGCGGGTCTACGCATACCATCTTGCGGTTCTTCTCCGCATCGGTGATAACGTAGTTGATCGTTACCTCCGCCGCCGTTCCTGCAGTAGTCGGTACGGCAAAAATCGGAACGCTCTTATTCTTCGTGTCTGCCACGCCCTCTAAGCTCCGCACATCAGCAAAATCAGGGTTGTTAATGATAATCCCTATGGCCTTTGCCGTGTCCATGGAGGAACCTCCTCCGATGGCGATCAGATAATCCGTCTGTGCTTTCTTATATGCGTCTACGCCGGTCTGCACATTTTCAATCGTCGGGTTTGGCTTGATGTTGGAATACAGCTCATAGGCAAGCCCTGCCCCGTCCAGTACGTCTAACACCTTTTTCGTAACCCCAAACTTGACCAAATCCGGATCGGAACATACAAATGCTTTCTGGAAGCCTCTTGCTTTTGCCTCATCGGCAATGTTTGCAATCGCTCCCGCGCCGTGATAAGAAGTCTCGTTCAAAATAAACCTGTTCACCATAATCTTTACTACCTCCTTATAAATTTTTAGCTATCAAAAAGCATACCATATTTAACCGGTTTCGTCAATTTTATGTTGCCGCGCGGAAAGCCGGAAAACCTGCCTGTATCTCCTATTTTACGCAGACTGTCCGCTTTGCGCTGCTGCCGTTTAGATTGCTGGCGACGCAGACGATCTTATCCTTTTTCTTTGGCCTTGCCTTTTTCTTTAATCTGACAGAAAAGGAACCGTCTTTCTTTACCGCAGCGCGGCGCTTTTTGCCGTTGATATAGATAAATACTTTTGTCTTTGTATTCTTGACTGTATTTTCGTCGCTGTCGCTTCCCACCAGGTCAACCTTTCCGGTAATCTTTTTGGCGGAGCGCTTCACCTTGTCAAGAATCGGCGTGTCCGGTACCTTTTCAATCGGGTGCAGGGAAATAGCCGGACCGTCCCCCTTTGCATTCGACAGGAATATTTTCAGCTTTTTAACGGAGTCGCATCTCGGTATGGTTACTTTGTAACAATATCCCTTCTTTTTGCTGTACGTCTCTTTCTTGCTCTGGTACTTTTTCTTCCCAATCTTGACAACAGCGTTTTTACATTTTTCCATCGAGTAGACCTTGACGTATTTTGACCGGTTTGTCACATTGGACACTTTTACCGGAAGCCTCGGTTTGGCCTGCTTTACTTTGACAGAAGTCAGCAGGCTGCAGCGCGCCAGAGAGTCAACCGTCCTTAACTTGACGGAAGTATTCGCATTAATATATTCCTGCATGGTAAAGCGGAACGTACCGGAAGATGTGATCTTGACTGGCACGATCTCCACCTTATAATCATCCGCATAGAGATCGGAGCTGTTATAAATCGTCTGTACGTTCTTATCCTGCACATAAAATGTGTCCCCAATCTGTATGATCGGATAGGCATACGTATCGTTTAACTTGCCGGAAATCGTTTTCGTATTTGACTTTATGCTGTTTAATTTCGGCTTGTTCGGACCTGTTCTCTTCACTGTTACCGTTGTGCTGGCGCTTGTTTTTCCCTTGTCGTCCACAACATATACAAAAATCCTCACGCCTGCGTTCTGCGGCGGAAGCGCATAGTTAAACGCCCCCTTCTTATCTACTTTGGAAGAATAGGTATCCCCTTTTTCTATATTAAAATAAATCTTGGCGCCCGGCTCTGCCGTCCCGGTGATCGCTTTCTTTCTGTTGGTGTACTCGTCTACGATCGGAGCGGCTAACATACTCTGGTTGATGTTGATCGCCTTGATATAAAATACGCTGCGGTTTCCCTTGCCGTCTTCCGCCATGATGGAATAAATCCCATTTTTTTCATACTGGAAGCTTCCGTTTTCCACGGCGGATGCGCTGTCCCATACCAGGTTGTCTGTCCCAAATTTGCCAAACGCATATTTCACAGAAG
Organism: uncultured Lachnospiraceae bacterium; assembly: GCA_947589455.1. Lineage (GTDB taxonomy): Bacteria > Bacillota > Clostridia > Lachnospirales > Lachnospiraceae > Butyribacter. The sequence continues at coordinate 3,900 of CANQCD010000034.1, forward strand.
AAACTCCTGATATATCGGTTGCCTGCACCTGGATCGTGCCGCTCTTATTCGTCACGCTCTCATCCAGTATGACTGCGTTAAGCCCCGGCCCCGTTGTATCCTCCGACGGGATTTTATCCGGTTCCATGCGGTAGTCCCGGTAGGAATCCTCCCCCTCTAACATCCCGGTGATCCACTTTCTGACGGCCAGCTTTGTCTGCGCCTCTTCGCTGCTGCGCAATACATAGTTGTAGCTGTCGGAATACTTGATGCTCCAGTTGTTATCCGCCATCGGCTTCATATTTCCAGTCATCGAGATCTTGGCAATATAATCCTCAACATAATTGCGGTACGGATCAAATGAAATATACTTGATCTGCGGCAGGCTCATCGCATTAAACAGCTCATTATCTGGGAGCTTATCTGTGACCACAACTAAGATCTGGTCGTCTGTAATCTCCTGCCCGTTCCTCGTCAAAGAGACAATGCGGTGGGTGTCGTTGAGCAGACGCCCATCTGCATCATAACGGGGCGGCACTGTCGTATCAATAGAATATTCAATCCCATCAAAGAAGTAAAATTTTTTCCAGTTGCTGAGATATTTCTTCTGCAGTGCATATTGCAGGCGCTTGCCTCCTGCATCCCCATTCTCTTCCTCTAACGGAAGCAGGTTTTTGCCCGCCTCCTCATAACAGCTTGCAGACCATTCCAGCCAGTCGCGGATCTCCGATCCATCCATCTCATATATATACTGTTTTGTCTTATACTCAATCAGGCCATACATATTAGAACGCTTAAATTCTTTTCGGACGTCAATATAATTATCGGCAGCTCCCGAACCATATTTCAGATACGATGAGGCGGCGACAACCGGATAGTCCTTGTATTCTGTTTTGTCTGTATGGACACAGCGCAGCCCATAGCTGATCTTGATATTATTCAGAAGCTGAATGGCGTCCGTGTCCTCCTGCGTGCCAAAATAGTTCTGGAAATCCGTATCTTCATCAATATCGCATAAGATTTCCGTACAGTCTGATATAAAGATTTTTCTCCAATCCTCCCCCATGCAGCTGTTGATGTCCTGATTGACCTCCGTATCCGCCTTTACTTTCCGTATCTCTGTCTTTCTGTCTACAATAGAAATCTTTCCCCCAGCGTCCGAAAGGAACAGGTCGGCAACTCCAACACTCGCCCCACGCGGTTTTAACTGAATCAGATTTTTGCCGTTTACCAGACCTGTATCTAAGTCCACGCCCGGATAATCATCATATTTTGTCCCGCTGTCTGAAGGGAAATCCGAGTGCAGATGCCCGCATAGGACAGCGTCGATCCCATCAATCTTTGTCAGGGCATAACCGGCGTTCTGCGTCATATCTTCCGGCTCTTCGTCCCCGATGCCGGAATGCGCCAGCACAACCACGATATCCGCTCCCTGTGCCTTCAATGACGCCGCCTCTTTTTTGGCGTTTTCAACAATCCCCTCTGTTGTCAGGATGCCGGTATAATCTGATCGGGCTGGCGACAGTTCCGGCACGGTCTCGCCGATCAGCCCGACCTTGACTGGGATTGTCCTTCCGGTATCGGTCACAACCTGTTTTTCAATGATCTTGTTTTCCGCCCAGACAGTCTCCCCGGTATTGGAATCCTTTACATTGGATAAGACTACCTTATCTGTCAGCCCGGCTCCTGCAAGCTGCGCCTGCAGATAAGGCAAGGTATAATTAAACTCATGGTTCCCCAGCGTGATCGCATCATACCCCATCTTAGACAGGGCAGTATAGATTGGCTGCTGCGCCTCGCTGTTATAATTATAGATAAAATCTGTCGTATAATCGCAGAAGTTATCTCCCAGATCAAACAACAGGGAGTTGTTTTGGCTGACTTCCCCTCTTGCCTGACCAATCAACGTCGCCGCCTTGGAATAGCCGCCTTCCTGAAATACACTGCCCTTCTCAAAATCTTCCGTCGTAACCTGTCCATGGGTATCGGAAGTAAAAATAATCCTCAAATCTGCAATATCCTGAAGTTCCGGCGTATTTTGCGGCGTCTCCTCCGGCACGGGCTGCACACTGCTTGTCGCCCCCGGCGTTGACGTTCCTGCAGCTGGATCCGTATCTGAAAAATCCAGGCTGGAATCTGTGCTTTCCTTCGCATCCGATACTTGCGCATTCCTGACAGGCTTAGGCGCCGTCTCCCCGACCCCAGTCGCCGAACCCATCTGTCCCACCAACAAAAAAAATGCTGTAAGCACTGCAACAAATTTCTTTTTTCTCTTGTACTGTACCATTCTCACAAAAAACAACTCCTTCACCATTAAAATATCCTAGTTTCTACGCATGATGCGCATCATAAAGAATGCTGGCTTTGCTTCCTCCCGAAATGAACGCAGCCAATGCGTTCATTATATCCTAATTTCTGCAAAGCCGCCTTCCATCTTTCGTCGCACGCAATATACAGAAATCAATTTCTACACCAATTTAATATAAAAAACAGAAATGGCAAATAATTGTCAAACCATTTTTGATTTCCACGCATTATTATATACATATCGACAAAAAAATTCAATCTTTGCTTTCTTTTCCCGGTACTTCCTGATAAAATTTGACAAAATAAAATATTATGATAAAATATGTAAATTGATATTTATTTTCCTATGAAACATACACTTATCAAAAGAAAAGGAGACAATTACCTATGGGCTGCTTACATCTTCACATCGGAACGCCGAAAACCGGGACAAGTTCAATTCAGTTTTTTCTGGCAAAAAATAAAAAACTCCTTGCTGGAAAGGGATATTGTTTTCCCGCCATGCCGCATTTTGACAAAATCGGCCAGAACAGAAACGCACATTTTCTTGTGCACCGCTACTTTGACGAAAATAAGAAAAGAATTCGTGAAAAAGAGGAAGATGTCCGCAGCGGCGCCATGAAAAAATTATTGGAACGTCTCGAGAAATTTGATCATGTGATCCTGACTGACGAATCGATCTGGACTACCTATCATATGTACGATGACTTCTGGAATCGCCTGTACCGTGATGTGACAGAGCAGGGACATACCATGAAAGTAATCGTCTATTTGAGACGGCAGGACTCCTATGTGCAGTCTTTTTGGGCAGAAGATGTAAAAGCCGGACAGCAGGAACGTTCCTTTGCCTCCTATTTAAAAAGCAATCCATGGAAACGCATCCATATTGATTATTTTAAAACATTGGAGACGATCGCAGAAGTTGTCGGTGAAGAAAACATTACCGTACGTGTCTTTGAACGCGGTCAATTTTTAGATTCCTCTCTATACGCAGATTTTCTACATTGTATTGGGCTTTCCCTAACGGAAGAATACAATTGCACTGAAAACAAAAACAATCCTGTTTTTGGTGAATATATCCAGATCAAACAAATTTTGAATAAAAATCCGATTTTTGCTGAAAGCAAAGGATTTATGACAAATTTATTATATGCCGCCACCATGCAACACGAAGGAAAGCCAGATTACCAGCGCGCCGCTGTTTTTCCAGAGGGACAGGCAAACTTCCTGAAACAGTTTGAAGCGGGAAATGCACAAATTGCAAAAAAATATCTTCACCGCGAAGACGGAAAGCTATTTTATGATATGCCATCAGAGGATAACGAGATAAAAGCATACAGCACAGAAGAGCTGGTCACGGCATGTGGCGATATCATCCTGGAATTAAAAAAGCAGCTGGATGCTGCAAAGGGCGAGATTATCTTGGCAAAAAATGAAAACGACACATTTGTTGCCGCCCAGCAAAGTTTGAAAGTTTCATTAAAACATACGGCAAACCTGTCAAAAAAACGCCTCAAAAACTTGCTTCGCAGAAGGAAAAAATAAGTAAAAAATATACAGACAAAAGACCTGTGGTTTCACAGGTCTTTTGTCTGTATATTTTTATTTCATCCTGCATATAAAAATATAAGACGGCCCTGTCTCTATTGACATAAAAATGACAAAAAATTAACAAGTTTTTTTCCTTATTTTGACAAAGCGGCTTGATACACTAAGGAAAATCGATTTTGAAACAAAACGACAGAAAAGGAGAACAAGCAGGATGGGATGCCTATATTTACATGCCGGAACACCCAAAACAGGAACAAGCTCTATCCAGTATTTTTTGGGAAAAAACAGAAAACTTCTCACAGAACAGGGGTATTGTTTTCCTGTTATGCCGCATTTTGATAAGATCGGTCAGAACCGAAACGCCCACTTCCTGATCCACCGCTATTTTGATGAAAATAACGAAAGGCTGTTAGAAAAGGAAGAACAAATGCGCGCGCGTGCCATGGAAAAGCTGTTATCACGGTTGGAGCAATACGACAATGTCGTCCTGTCTGATGAATCTCTGTGGAACCACAGCTATTATTTTAAGGATTTTTGGAAAAATCTGTCCCAGCGCATAACAGAAAAAGGACATACCATAAAGGTGATCGTCTATTTAAGGCGCCAGGATACCTATCTGCAGTCCTATTGGGCGCAGAATGTAAAATCAGGCGCGCAGAAGCTTTCTTTTGCCGATTATCTGAACAAAAAGCCCTGGAAGCAGATCCATGCAAATTATCTGCAGGCATTAGACCTGATCGCCAGCGCAGTGGGAGAGGAAAATATCATTGTGCGCCCATTTGAGAGCGGACAGTTCCTGGACTCCTCCCTCTATGCTGATTTTCTGCACTGTATCGGGCTTTCCCTGACAGAGGAGTATCATTATTCCGACCAGTCAAAAAACGATACGGTATTCGGAGAATATATCCAGATCAAGCAGATTCTAAATGAGAATCCCAAATTTGCCGAGAAAAAAGGCTTTATGACCGATTTGATCTACGCCGCCACTTTACAGCACGGCGAAAAACCGGATTATCAGCGCGCCGCCGTCTTTCCAGAGGGTCCGGCAAACTTTTTAAAACAGTTTCAGCAGGGGAATGAAGAAATCGCCCGAAAATATCTCCACAGGGAAGACGGAATCCTCTTTTATAATATGCCCTCTGACAATAATACAATCGACAGCTACAGCGCAGAGGAGCTGGTTCACGCGTGCGGCGATATCATCCTGGAGTTAAAAAACGAGTTAGACGAGGTGACGGAAGAGACAAAAAGAGCCAATCAGAGCCTGAAAATGACGCTTCGGAATGCAGTCTTTCTCTCAAAACAACGCATCCGACGCCTGCTGCAACGCAAAAAGAAATAACGTAGCATACAAGGGCAAAACGCTGGTTTTGCCCTTGTTATGACTTTTTTATACACTTTTTCCTGCTCATTAACAGCCCAGTTTTTCCAGTTCTTTTAACAGGTAATCAACCGATTCCTCCACGGTCTGCCCCGCCGTATCGATCGTTATCTCAGGCTGCTTTGGCGGCTCATACGGACTGGAAATGCCGGAGAAGTTTGGAATCTCGCCGCTCCTCGCCTTCTTATACAGCCCTTTGACGTCGCGCTTCTCACATTCCTCCAGTGAAGTTGACACATATACCTCGATAAAGTTATCGTTTCCGATCACTTCCCTCGCGCTGCGCCTGTCCTGACGGAACGGTGAGATGAAGGAAGTCAGCACGATCAGTCCCGCGTCATTCATCAGCTTCGCCACCTCAGAGACACGGCGGATATTCTCAATCCTGTCTACCTCTTTAAAGCCAAGATTTTTATTTAATCCCATACGGACGTTGTCGCCGTCTAAGATCATTGTGTGCTTGCCCTGTGCAAACAGGCGTTTCTCTAATTCATTGATCAGCGTTGATTTGCCGGCTCCTGACAATCCTGTCATCCAGATTGTCTTTGGCGTCTGCCCTTTCTGCTTTGCGCGCAGCTCTCTCGTGATATCCATCTCATGCCAGGTCAGGTTTCCTTCCCGCCGCAGGGCGTGTTCCACAACGCCGCACGCAGACGTCATATTCGTCACGCGGTCTATCAGGATAAAACATCCCAGATCCTTCTGCACGGAAAACTTATCATATACGACCGGATCGGAACATGCGATATCGCAGACAGCAATCTCGTTTTTAAACAGCCGCTCTGTCTTAATCTTCGCCCCTGTATTGACGTCGATCTTATGTTTGATATTCATGATGATAGCCGGTACGGTCAGCGTCCCAATCTTGAGATAGTAATTTTTACCCTCTACCAGCTTGACGTCGTCCATCCACAAAATCCTGGCGGTAAACATCTTTCCGACATTTGGCTTGACGCCCTTTACCAGGACGCAGCCCCTCGAAACGTCTATCTCATCTTCCAGCTCAACAGAAACCGCCTGCCCTGCAAATGCAGAGTCTGTCTTTTCCATCATATTGTAGATTGACTTTACTCTGGATGTATTGCCGCTCGGCAGAACGGTGATCTCATCGCCCGTCCTGATCTCGCCAGCCGCAATCTGCCCCTGGAATCCTCTGTATTCTCTGTTCGGACGGCTTACCCTCTGCACCGGGAGCACAAAACCATCCTGCGCCATCTTATCCGATACGTCAATCTCCTCCAGATAGGCAAGGAGCGTCTTGCCATGATACCACGGCATCCTCGGAGAAATCTTTGTGATATTGTCGCCGACTGTCGCAGACACCGGAATCAAATATTTTGTCTCAAAATTATATTCCGTTGCCATCTTTTCAATCTCTACGCTGATATCGTCAAAGGTTCCCTCATCATAATCTACCAGATCCATCTTATTGATCGCATAGACGACATGGCGTATTCCCATCAGCGCACAGATGCGGCTGTGCCGCCTCGTCTGCACCAGGACGCCCTTGGAAGCGTCTACCAGGATAACGGCAAGGTCGGCAAAAGAAGCGCCCACTGCCATATTTCTGGTATATTCTTCATGTCCCGGCGTATCCGCCACGATAAAGCTGCGGCGGTCGCTGGTAAAATAACGGTACGCCACATCAATCGTAATCCCCTGCTCGCGCTCCGCCATCAACCCATCCAAAAGGAGGGAATAATCGATGCCGCCGTCATTGCTCCCCACCTTGCTGTCTAACTCCAGCGCTTTTTCCTGGTCGGCAAAGATTAATTTGGCGTCATAGAGCATATGTCCAATCAGGGTAGATTTTCCATCATCAACACTTCCACAGGTAATAAATTTAAGTAAACTCTGCATTAGAAATAGCCCTCCCTCTTTCTTCTCTCCATGCTGCCGGCCGCTTCGTTGTCGATCACTCTGGTAGTGCGCTCCGAAGAGACGGCGCTCAATGTTTCTTCAATGATTTCATCCAGCGTAGCGGCGGTTGACTCTACGCCGCCGGTCAGAGGATAGCAGCCCAGCGTCCTGAAACGGATCATCTTATTCTGTATCTGCTCTCCCGGTCTTAAACGCATCCTGTCGTCGTCTACCATGATAATATTTCCATCGCGGTATACGACAGGACGCTCCGCTGCAAAATACAGCGGCACAATCTCTATTTTTTCCTGCCTGATATACTCCCAGATATCTTTTTCTGTCCAGTTGGAAATCGGAAATACCCGGATGCTCTCCCCCTGGAATATCTTCGTATTATACAGTTTCCACATCTCCGGACGCTGATTTTTGGGATCCCACGCCTGCTCTGCATTACGGAAAGAAAAAATCCTTTCCTTTGCGCGCGATTTTTCCTCATCCCGCCGTCCGCCGCCAAAAGCAGCCGTAAATCCGTATTTTTTTAAGGCCTGCTTCAGCGCCTGTGTCTTCATGATATCCGTGTAGGCGGAGCCGTGGTCAAACGGATTGATCCCCTGTTTGATGCCCTCCTCATTGGAATAGACCAGCATGTCCAAATCGTATTTTTTGGCAATCTCATCACGGAAGCGGATCATCTCCTTAAACTTCCATGTGGAATCAATATGGAGAAACGGAAACGGCGGTTTCTCCGGATAAAACGCCTTTCTCGCCAGATGCAGCATAACAGAACTGTCTTTTCCGATTGAATATAGCATAACCGGCTTTTCACATTCTGCAGCAACCTCGCGGATAATATAAATCGCTTCTGCCTCAAGTTCCTGTAAATGTGTTAATTGTCTCATGGTTCCCTCCATTCTTTTTTTGCTTCTGTCTTCCCGCCGATGACCCTTATGTCATTTTTCAGCCTGTGCGTGACGCCGCGGCTCTCGACCAGAACCTGGTACTCGTCCACTTCAAAGTCCTTTAACAGCGTTGCCATGGAAACTTTCCGGTTCGCCGGCTTTAATCCGCTATAGTCCTGCACATAGGAAAATTTTTCCCCGATAAAATATACCCGGTCAATCCTGCCCGGCAAAATGTTATAAAGAAGGATATTGCCGCAGAGCCTGACTCCTCCGAAATAGATTCGCTCTATGCGCTCCTCGTCTTCCGGCGGAAGCTGCCCGTGAAAAGCAGCCGGCGGCTGCAATGTCCCAAATACCATATCTGTCTCTTCGCTGATCCTCGTAGTAAACTGTTTGATGTCCGGCTGAAATAACCACATCCTGCTAAAGAACCGGCCAAACGGGATCTCAAACAGCTTCTCTCCCGTCTCTGTTCCAATCAGGCTTAAGCATCCCCGCCTTCCCTCTTTCCTCTCTTTTAAACTACCCGAACCAGCCAGCACATATTTTCCGTCTTCTGACAAAATAGCGCTTCCGTATTTTTGGATCTTGTCAGACGGCACGTGAAACAGCGTCTGGAACGTCCGGCTCACCGGATCGATCCGAAGTCTTCCCACAACAGATGATTCCGGCGGTTTCCCGCTCAGCTTGATATCTCCGTTTGCCATCTGCCCAAACACCACCAAATCCCCGCAGGCGCCCTCTCCGGGCGCAATGCTGATAAAATCCGGCTTTCTGCAGAAATCCTTTACCGGAATATCTCCCTGCAGCCGGAAACGGCTGACTTCCTGTCCTTTCCACACAGCGACCGGGGCAAGGACCCATTCCAGCTCCTGCCGCTTCCAGTCCATCTGAAAAACAGTATGCAGACGCTTTACCGCAACGATCAGCTTATCCCCCTGGGCTATTATGCCGCTGATATCCGCCCATCTCGGTTTCTCCTGATGGCGATTCCCCAAAAGCTCTGACAGGCGGCAGCGTTTTTTAATCCTGCCGCTGCTCCGTTCCAGTTCGACAATACAATCCGCCGCAAACCCCTTTCCGGAATCGGACGCCAGAAACAGGGAGTCTCCCTGTTGTGCGGCAATCCCTAAAATAGGAAAATCCAGCAAATACGTCTGGTAAACCCTGCCCATATAATCCATCTCATGATAGCAGCAGGAAACGATTTTATTGTCTTCCCCCACGCAATTCATGCTGCTGTCCTCATATAAGAACCGTCCGTCCGTCAGGGGAATCATCCCCATCCTGTTCGTGCGCATCCCCATCATATAGCGCACCTGCAGGTTACAGTCGACCGCAAACGGATTAAAAGCAGGTCCAGCGAACATGATAAAGGGAAATTGTGGCAATTTCTTGTCCCCTGTCTCGCCGAAAACAGTAGCAAGCTTCTTTGGCATATCAGAGACATAAATCCTGATCTCACGCCGTTTGACCAGCCTCCCGTCCGTATCAAACATCTCAAGCCTCACCCGGTTGCTCCTGCCAAAATACAGTCCCATAACCGGGACGCGGTGCCTCGTTGTATATTCTGTCTCGCCGGTAAAATCGGCTTCCTCTGTATCTCCCACCACGCAATACCTGATCTTCGTCTCTTTGGAAGAATTAAACAAGATCAGCGCCGACTGCCTGACAAACCCATATGGATTGGGCACTACCAGGAGATGCCGGAACGTATAAATATGGTTATCCAGGATTTTTTCAAATGCATAATCCCGCAGTCTGGACAGGTCCGCCCGGCGGTATATTTTGCGGAATGGCGTTTTTATGCGGTTTTGTTTTGACAAAAACACCTCATTTTCATAGGTTTTGTCTAATTTGTTCAGATCGCTACTGCTATAGGTTACTTTCGTCCCTCTTTTTACATCCACAAAAAACCTGTTCCTGATTCCCATAACTGCCTCCTGCTATAGTTTCATCGTCAGCTGGATCCTCTGCTTTGGAATATCCACACTCATCACTTTTACATCCACAACGTCCCCCACGCTGACAACGTCCAGGGGATGTTTTACAAATTTTTTGTCCGACAGCTGGGAGATATGCACCAGCCCGTCCTGATGGACGCCGATATCCACAAACGCCCCAAAATCAATGACATTGCGAACCGTCCCTTTTAAGATCATCCCTTCTTTTAAATCTTTCATCTCTAACACATCCGTCCGCAAAATCGGCTTTGGCATCTCATCGCGCGGGTCTCTTGCCGGTTTTTCTAACTCTTTTAAGATATCTGTCAGCGTAATCTCGCCAATCCCCAGCTCTTCCGCCATTTTTGCCTTGTCCCTGACGCGCTTTAACAGGCCGGACGGTTTCTTGTCAGGAGCCGGAGCCTCCAGCGGGACTGCCGCCTCGCCAAACGCTTTTGCAAACGCCGCTCCAAATGCAGTATTGGTATTGCGAATCTTAAACTGCTGTTTTTTCTCCTGCTTCTCTGCCTTTGGCTGTTGGCGCTTCGCCGCCTCGCTCTGCAGTTTCCTGACGTCTTCCATCGTCATGTCTAATTTTTCTAGCAGCTTCTGCGCCGCCTCATACGTCTCCGGGTGGACGCTTGTCGCATCGAGCGGGTTCGTGCCGCCTGATATCCGCATGAAACCGGCGCATTGCTCAAATGCCTTCGGCCCTAACTTTGGTACTTTTAATAATTCCTGCCTGTTTTGAAACTTCCCATTCTCTTCCCGGTAGACCACAATATTTTTGGCAATCGCCTTTGTGATGCCGGAAATATATTCCAACAGGGAGACAGACGCTGTATTCAAGTCTACGCCAACTTTATTTACACAGTCCTCCACAACGCCGGACAACGTCTCGGACAACTTTTTCTGGTTCATGTCGTGCTGGTACTGCCCTACGCCAATCGACTGCGGATCGATCTTGACCAGCTCCGCCAACGGATCCTGCAGCCTTCTTGCGATCGAAGCGGCGCTCCTCTGCCCGACGTCAAATTCCGGGAACTCCTCCGTTGCGAGCTTGCTCGCAGAATAGACGGACGCCCCCGCCTCATTGACAATGATATATTGTACCGGCCTGTCAAGCTCCTTTAACAATTCGGCGATGATCTTTTCTGATTCTCTTGACGCCGTGCCGTTTCCCACGGAGATCAGCGAGATATCGTATTTTTCAATCAGCTTTTTGACAGTCCGCTTCGCCTCCTGCACTTTACTCTGCGGCGCGGTCGGATAAATCACCGCCGTGTCCAGCACTTTGCCCGTCGCATCGACGACGGCAAGCTTGCATCCGGTGCGGAAAGCGGGATCCCATCCGAGCACTGTCTTGCCCGCGATCGGCGGCTGCATGAGGAGCTGTTCTAAGTTTTTGCCAAAGATGCGGATTGCCCCGCTCTCTGCGCGCTCTGTCAGCTCACTGCGAATCTCGCGCTCGATAGCGGGCGCGATCAGGCGCTTATAGCTGTCCTCTGCCGCCTCCTCCAGATAGCTTTTCGCATCCGAATCCTCTTGTGTAATGATCTGTTTTTTCAGATAGCCTAAAATGCGTTCCTCCGGTGCCTCCAGCTTAACCACGAGAAACTTTTCCTTTTCCCCGCGGTTTAAGGCAAGCACCCGGTGCCCCGCAATCGTCTTGACCTCTTCCTGATAGTCATAATACATCTCATAGACGGACTGCGCTTTTTCATCCTTCGCCGAGGACAACAGCCTGCCCTCCTCAAAGGTAAGGCTGCGGATATACATACGGTATGCCGCATTGTCTGAAATTTCTTCGGCAATAATATCTCTTGCCCCGGCAGCCGCCTCTTCGGCAGTGGCGACCTCTTTTTCTTCGGAAACATATTTTTCCGCCTCTTCGGCCACAGAACCGCCGCCCTGCTCCATAATAAATGCGGCAAGCCCTTCTAATCCTTTTTCCTTCGCCACAGTCGCCCTGGTTCGCCTTTTGGGGCGGTACGGACGGTACAGGTCTTCTACGACCACCTGTGTCTGTGCGCTTACGATCTGTTCCCGCAGCTCCGGCGTCAGCTTGCCCTGTTCTTCAATACTGGCAAGCACCTGCTGTTTCTTTTCCTCAAGGTTGCGCAGATAGATCAGCCTCTCATGCAGGTTCCTGAGCTGTTCGTCATCTAATGTCCCATGCGCCTCTTTGCGGTATCTGGCAATAAAAGGGATCGTATTCCCCTCGTCAATCAGCTTGACGGCAGCTTCTGCCTGCCACGTCTGTATCTTCAGTTCCTCCGCTATCTGTTTTATGATATCCATATCTTGTTACAACCTCGCTTTTTATAAAGAAAACGCATCATGTACCGCCTGTGCCGCTACGTCTGTGTACTTTTCATCGATCAATACGGTCACACGGATCTCAGATGTTGAAATCTGGCGGATATTTACGCCAGCGTCATAGAGCGCTTCAAACATCTTTGCCGCAACTCCGGCGTTTGACATCATCCCCGCGCCGACGATCGAAATCTTGGAAACGTCCCTTGCCACAGTGATCTTCTCGCATTTCAAGCTGGTCTCCCCATGGCGCTCTAACGTATCTAACGCCTCGTCAACCGCATCCCGCGTCACGGTAAATGCGATATCCTGCGTCCCGTCATGCTCTACAGACTGCAGGATCATATCCACGTTGATATTATGGTTTGCCAGATGCTGAAACAGCTTAAAGGCAACGCCCGGTTTGTTCTCTAATCCCTCTACTGCAAACTGTGCGACATTCTTATCTGCGGCAACACCGCTTACTAACATTTTCTCCATCTTACTTTCCTCCTTGACAACGGTCCCTTCACTTGTATTCAAACTAGAGCGCACTACTAACTGCACCCCATATTTTTTTGCCATCTCCACAGAACGGTTATGGAGCACGCCGGCGCCTAAGCTCGCCAGCTCTAACATCTCGTCGTAAGTGATCTCCGGCAGTTTGCGGGCGTTTGGCACAATTCTGGGATCGGCCGTAAACACACCGTCCACATCCGTATAGATCTCGCAGGAGTCTGCATGGAGAGCCGCCGCCAAAGCAACCGCAGTCGTGTCAGACCCGCCCCGCCCCAATGTCGTATAATCGTCATGTTTGTTGATCCCCTGGAAACCGGTAATGATCACGATCCGGCGGCTGTCCAGCTCGAAGCGGATACGCCCTGTGTCAATCCTTTTCAGGCGCGCATTCCCATAATCCTCCGTTGTGTGCATTGTTGCCTGAAATGCATTTAACGATACGGCCGGGACGCCCAGAGAGTCCATCGCCATCGCCATCAGCGCGACAGAAGTCTGCTCGCCTGTCGTCAGCAGCATATCTAATTCCCGCCGCGGCGCCTTGGGGTTGATATCTCTTGCCATATCTAACAGCACATCCGTCTGCTTTCCCATAGCAGACAGCACGACCACAACCTGGTTTCCTTTCTTATAGTCTTCCATACAGCGCTTTGCCACATTAAAAATACGCTCTTTGTTGGCAACGGACGTACCGCCAAATTTTTTTACTACTAACATATGAACCTCATTTCCGCGCTGCACTCCCCATACCGGCAAATGCAGGCGCTCCTTATTTTATCCGCTATCCGGCTGACCGCTCCGGCACAATCTCTAATCCTTCTGCGCCCTTTTTGTCTCAGTCAGAACCAGAAGCTTTTTCTAACAGCTTACTCATCAATGTATATCCATGTTCCACTGTGATACCGCTCTTTTTGGCATCCGCTTCATTATATTTGCCGGAAAAAGCCATGTCTTTCCTGCTGTCGTAGAGAAGATAGGGAACCGGGTCAGACGTGTGCGTCCGGCATGAGATCGGCGTCGGATGATCCGGCATCAGCAAAAGCCGGTAATCCTCCCCGGACTGCTCCATTTTTTCTACTATGACGGACAACACCCGGCTGTCTAAATATTCTATCGCCTTGATCTTTCTGTCTAAACTGCCCTGATGCCCCATCTCGTCCGGCGCTTCCATATGCACATAGACAAAATCAAATCCATCTTCTAAAACTGCTTTGACAGCGGCTTCTGCTTTTCCCTCCCAGTTTGTCTCCAGCGTTCCGTCCGCTCCCGGCACAGATATATTGGTCATCTCCGCCCCTACTGCGATCCCTTTTAACAGATCGACCGCAGAGATCATCGCGCCTTTCCTGCCGTATTTTCCCTCAAAGGAATCTAAGATCGGCTTTGTGCCCGCACCCCAGAACCAGAGAGAATTTGCTTTGTTTAATCCCTTTTTGGCGCGTTCTAAATTGACCGGATGGCTGTTGAGGATCTCATAACTCCTTCTCATCATTGTCCGCAGCGCATCGTCCGCCGGAAGGTAATCCCCGATCACTTTTCCCAGAATGTCATGGGGCGGGGTCAGCTCTACAACGCTGCCTTTTTCCCAGATCGTCAGATGGCGGTAGCTTGTTCCTGTATAAAAATGATAACAATCTGTCCCAAGCTCTTTTTCAACCGCCTCGATCAGCACGGCGGCCTCCCCGGTTGAGATTTCTCCGGAACTGTGGTCTATGATCGTCTTTTCCTCATATGGCAGGCTGTCATCAGAAACCGTCACAATGTTGCAGCGGATCGCAATATCTGTCTCTTTCATCGGCACGCCGATACTCAATGCCTCCAGCGGGGAACGCCCTGTATAATATCTTCTGGGATCGTATCCCAGCACCGCCAGGTTAGCCGTGTCGCTTCCAGGCTTCATCCCCTCTGGGATTGTATGCGCAAGGCCGACCTCTGACTTTGGCGCAAGCCGATCCATCATCGGCGTCTTCGCCCACGCAAGAGGCGTCTTTCCCTCAATTTCCTCTATCGGCTCATCTGCCATCCCATCACCTAACACTACGAAATATTTCATTTTTATACCTCCCGTGAATCGTAACTAGCCGTCGATACGAATCCTGTTGATCACTTCCAGGGACTGTGCCGCCTCTGCAAACGCCCCTTCCGTGACCGCTTCCGTCACGAATGCAAACTCGTCGGGATAACCGGCGTCCACCGGAGTGATGGCGCCAAAGGCTTTCTCCGCCGCCTCTTTTCCGCCCTTTATCCTGACAAAGAATTTTGATACGACTTCGTCTAGCGGCGTGAGCGACAGCTTCTCCGCATCCCAAAGCGTCTTCATATTGACATTGACATGCTTTGCCTCGTCAATGATATCAGAGACTACGGCGCTTGCCGTGGCAAGCTTGCCGGCGCCCTGTCCGTAAAACATCACATCGCCGACCATGTTTCCCTTGACCAGGATCGCATTAAAAACGCCGTCCACACTGTAGAGCGGGTGAGACGGGAAAATCAGCTTCGGCGCAACCATCGCAGATACCCGGTCTCCTGTCTTTTTGCTGGAACCAAATATCTTAACCTTAGCGCCAAGCTTCTTGGCATACGCAATATCCCGGTCTGTGATCTTCGTGATCCCCTCTGTATAGATTTCTTCAAAATCAAGCTGCTTCCCATAGGCAAGCGAAGTCAGGATCGCAATCTTGCGGCAGGCGTCGTATCCCTCTACATCCGCCGTCGGGTCTTTCTCCGCATAGCCCTTCTCCTGCGCATCCTTTAAAACGGAATCAAAATCAGAACCATTCTGTGTCATTTCTGTCAGAATATAGTTGGTCGTGCCGTTTAAGATACCGGAAATCTCTAAAATCTCATCCGGCGCCAGGGAAATCTTCAGCGGACGTATGATCGGTATCCCGCCGCCGACGCTCGCCTCAAATAAAAAGTTTACGTTTTTTTCCTGCGCCGTCTGCAAAAGCTCCGGACCGTATTCCGCTACCAGCGCTTTATTGGACGTGCAGACGCTCTTTCCGCTCTCAAGAGCCGCCTTTACAAACTCATAGGCGGGGTGAACCCCTCCCATTGTCTCTACTACAATATCTATTTTCTCGTCAGACCGAACCTGTTCAAAGTCATGAACGATAATGTCCTGCACCGGATCCCCCGGAAAATCCCGCAGATCAAGAACCGACCTTACCTGGATCGGCTCTCCTGCCCGCTTTGCGATAAGGTCTGCGTTTTCCCGCAAGATTTCCACAACGCCGGAACCAACGGTACCGTAGCCTAATACACTTACATTAATCATGTTTTCCTCCTTTGCTGCACACGCTTTTCTTTTGCCTTCCTGGAAAAGAGCGGCGGGTGCGCTGCATTTTCTGCGTCTTTATCCCGGACAGAAACCGGCTGTTTCCCGCCTTTTCTAGCTCAGACAGGAAACCGGCTGTTTCCCGCCTTTTCTAGCCCAGACAGGAAGTCGGCTGTTTCCCGCCTTTTCTAGCTCAGACAGAAAACCGGCTGTTTCCCGCCTTTTCTAGCTCAGACAGGAAACCGGCTGTTTCCTGCCTTTCCCTAACCCGGACAAAAAACCGGCTGTTTTATGTGTTGCCGCCCCCGCTGTTGAGCCAGCCGAGATAGGCATTCATAAACGGCATCAGGTTTCCATCTAATACGCCTGTGACATTGCTGACTTCTGCGCCGGTCCTATGGTCTTTTACCATCGTATAGGGCTGCATGACATAGGAACGGATCTGGCTTCCCCAGCCAATCTCTTTTGCCTCGCCACGTATGCCGTTCGCCTTTTCTAACTGCTCCTGCTGTTTGAGGAGATACAGTTTGGCTTTTAACATCTGCATCGCCTTATCTTTATTCATATGCTGGGAGCGCTCGTTTTGACACTGCACCACAATGCCGGTCGGAAAATGCGTGATACGGATGGCGGAAGACGTCTTATTGATATGCTGTCCGCCCGCGCCGCTGGAACGGTACGTGTCAATCCTGATATCATCATCCGAAATCTCCACGTCCAAATCTTCCTCAATGTCAGGCATAACGTCGCAGGACACAAAAGACGTCTGGCGTTTTCCCGCCGCATTAAACGGCGAGATGCGCACCAGCCGGTGCACGCCGTGCTCCGACTTTAAGTAGCCGTATGCATTGACGCCGTTAATCTGTAATGTGACCGATTTCAAACCCGCCTCATCACCGTCAAGGTAATCAAGCATCACTACCTGAAATCCCTGTTTTTCCGCCCACCGCTGATACATACGGCACAACATCCCCGCCCAGTCGCAGCTCTCTGTGCCACCTGCCCCGGCATGGAGCGTAAGGATCGCATTGTCCTTATCATATTCCCCCGCAAGAAGCGTTTCCATCCGCAGCGCCTCAAATTCCTCCTCAAACTGTTTCAGGGAATCTGCAATCTCCTGTGCGAGCCCGGCGTCATTTTCCTCCTCGCCAATCTCGATCAGCGTCAGCATATCCT
>CANQCD010000035.1 GCA_947589455.1 uncultured Lachnospiraceae bacterium
GCTTGTCCCCTACAATCTGTTTTCCGCCGTCTGCCTTTTCACCTATCCCTGCAGTCTGTTTTCATTCGATTTGCTTTCCTATCTGCTTTTCTCCCGCTTGTCCCCTACAATCTGTTTTCCGCCGTCTGCCTTTTCACCTATCCCTGCAGTCTGTTTTCATTCGATTTGCTTTTCTATCTGCTTTTCTCCCGCTTGTCCCCTACAACCTGTTTTCCGCAGTCTGCTTTTGTATCTGCTTTTGTTCAGCCTGTTTTTTACTAAACTCACAGCCGCAGTAATTCTGCCGGTACAGACCATATTCTCTCGAATATCCAATCGATTTCTGATAGCCGCCTTTCTTTTTAAAATCAGACACCAGATAGGGAATCTGATATTCTTCCGCAAGGCGCAGCCCAATCTCATTTAACTTTGCGGCATTT
The DNA here is from genome assembly GCA_947589455.1 of uncultured Lachnospiraceae bacterium. Classification (GTDB taxonomy): domain Bacteria; phylum Bacillota; class Clostridia; order Lachnospirales; family Lachnospiraceae; genus Butyribacter. Next base: position 420 of record CANQCD010000035.1, read on the forward strand.
TTGTGCGGACTGACAGAAAGAGTTGTCGTAAAATAGTCAAATCCATTTTCCTTTGCATATTCTGCCGCCTTGCGCTGGCGCATCTCATAACAGGCAAAACAGCGCTCCCCGCCTTCCGGCAGCTGTTCCATCCCCGCTGCCATCTGATAAAACTGTTCCGGCTCATACGCCCCCTCGGCAAATGAGACCGCATGTTTCACCGGAAGACATGCAATCAGCCGCTTCTGTTCCTGTACCCTCTTTTTATATTCCTCCTCCGGAGAAATGTTTGGGTTATAATAAAATACCGTGATGGAAAAGTATTCTGCCAGATAGCTTAGGCAATAACTGCTGCACGGAGCACAACAGCTGTGCAGCAAAAGCCCCGGCACCGTTTTTTCGAAAGAAAGCTTCTCCAATATCATATCTAATTCCCTCTGATAATTCCTGTTTTGCATATTTCATTCCCGCCTTCTTATAGAATAGGAAATTGCAAGCCCTCCTATAGGATGGCTTTGAAATGTAGTGGAGCACAAGGGCAAAACGCCAGCTTCCTCTGGTCCATTCGCTCCCGGCTCCTCATTCCAGACCGGCAAATATCTTTAGCAGATACGTATCTGCTATCACCTTTTTTGACAATCCCAAGCCTTTTAACGCTTCTTTTGGCGCAAGCTCAAATATCAGGCTGCACACAATAAAAATTGCTACGGAGGCAATCAGAAATCCCAAAACAGCGCCTCCTGCCTTGTTAAGTTTTCCAATAACCGGAATATGGTCTATCAGTCCCAAAAGAAAGATAACACGGCGCAGCAGGATCAGCGCTGCAATAAATACAATAAAATACACCAGTCCATACGCCAGCTGATCGGCAAACAGATCCAGCCCATCCTCCGCAAACGGAACCGCACTAAAATCTGCTCCGGTTTTGTTTTTTAACAGCGGGACAAACAAACCTCTCCCAATCTGCTTTTTCAAAAGTTCCGCCATAAAATGCGCGGCAAACGCCGCGACAACCACCGACACAAGCTGCGCCAGCTTGATTGCCAGCCCCTGCACCCAGCCGCGCCAGACAGATAAAAGAATAATCACAAAAATAAAAAGATCTGCTATCACTCCTGCTGATAATTCCATCACAATAATACGTCCGCCATGTCATAAAGACCGGCGCCCTTTCCTTTTAAATATTTTGCAGCTACGACAGAGCCTTTTGCAAACACGCCGCGGGAATATGCCTGATGGGAAAATGTCACAACTTCGTCTGTACCCGCAAAAATCACGTCATGCTCCCCGACGATCGTCCCGCCTCGTACCGCAGAGATGCCAAGTTCCTTTTTGCCCCTCTTCTGGCGCACCTGGGAACGGTCGTAGACATATTCATACTGCCCGTCCATAGCTTCGTTTACAGAGTCCGCGAGCGCAAGCGCCGTACCAGAAGGCGCGTCCAGCTTCTGATTGTGGTGTTTTTCTACAATCTCTATGTCAAACCCTTCCCCGGCAAGCTTTTTGGCAGCGTCTTTTACCAATTTTAATAAAAGATTGATTCCCACAGACATGTTTGCAGAGCGCAGGACTGCGACTTTTTTCCCCGCATCCAGAAGGTACTTTGTCTGCTCTTCCGAAAGCCCGGTAGAACATTCTACCAAAGGGATCTGCTTGTCCACTGCATAGTCAATCCTCTCTTCAATCCCCTGTGCGGAGGAAAAGTCAATCATCGCATCCGCCGGGATATCACAGTCGCCAATCTTTTTAAATACCGGATAATCCTTATCCGCCTGTGTGAAAATATCCACGCCCGCAACAATGCTTACCTCATCATCTTCATTCACAATACTCGTGATCATATTCCCCATCCGCCCATTACAGCCGATTAAAATAATCTTTGTCATAATTTTCCTCATTTCTGCGCTGCCGCTATGCCCGGCTCTGCCGGGATTATGCGCTTTGTGCCGCAGCGCTGGCACAGACCCGCATAAACAACCAATATCTCAGAGAATGTTAAATCATTTCTGCCCCCCTTAAAGCGCAGACGCAAACCCGCATGAACAATGACCAATATAACAAATATTGCCAAAATGACCGATAGACAAGTCTACCGGTCATGCTATGCCGCATCTGACACGGGAATTTTATACTGAAATCCCGCTACTCCGCCACAGAAATCCCTGCGGCAATCATAATATTTTTTAACGCCTCTTTGTGGTCTTCCTCCATCTCTGTGAGAGGAAGGCGCAATGGTCCAGCCTGATATCCCATCAGATTCATTGCCGCCTTGACAGGGATTGGATTTACTTCGCTGAACAAAGCGTTGATCAGCGGAAGGTATTTTATCTGCAAATGGCTCGCTGTTTTAACGTCTCCCTCTATCGTCTTGATCACCATATCATGCATCTGTTTCGGGATGACGTGGGAAGCGACAGAGATAACGCCCTTGCCGCCAAGCGCAACGATTGGGACAACCAATTCGTCATTGCCGGAATACAAGTCAATCTCGCCCTGCGTCAGGGAAAATATTTCTGAAATCTGTAATAAATCGCCGGATGCTTCCTTGACGCCGACAATATTATCTGTCTCCTTTACCAGATCGGCAATTGTCTGCGGTACGATATTAACCCCGGTGCGTCCCTGGATATTATACAAAAGGATTGGCAGATCAACACTTTTTGCAACTTCTGTAAAATGCTTTTTCAGACCATTCTGCGTTGCTTTATTATAATAAGGAGAAACCACTAAAAGTCCGTCTGCGCCCGCCCGCTGCGCCTCCTTTGATAAATGTACGGCTGTCTCTGTACAGTTTGAACCGCTTCCTGCAATGACAGGGATCCTTTTTTTTGTCATTTCCACACAAGCCCTGATCGTCTCGATATGCTCCTCATGGCTCATCGTGGATGCCTCGCCGGTTGTGCCGCATACGATAATGGCATCTGTCCCGCCGGCAATCTGGTCGTTGACAATGCGTTCCATCTCCTCATAACAGATGGAACCGTCTTCCTTCATCGGCGTGATCAAAGCTACGCCTGCGCCTGTAAATATTGCCATTTTAATCCTCCATTCCAAGCGAATGTACTCGCCTTGCGTTTTTTTGAGACAGTGCGCCATCAAGCGTATCGCCGACACTGTCTCCTCCTTGTAACTGATATCTCTGTTATAGTATATGTTTTTTCCGGTAAACGGTCAAAAGAAGGGATCAGCTACAGTCCTTTTCCAGATCGATCTTTGAAATGATATCGGCTTTTTCGGCAATCTCAGGCGCCAGCTCGCGCCCGGTCAGAACCAGCCTGCAGTAATCATTCCGCAGGTCGATCAGCTCCAAAATATCCTCCAGCGTCACAATACCGACGTCGATAAGCCCCAGCACCTCATCCAGCACCAGGACGTCGCAGCCGCTGGTATCAATCACTTTCCTTGCAAATTTGAAGCCGTTTAGGATATTCTGTCTCTCCTCCTTCTGCTTTGAAACATGCAGGTCATGATACGACATCATTTCTTTCTCAAATCGGAACAGTTTGATATCCGGCTCCAGCTTCTCAAGGAAATTAAACTCTTCCGCATCCTTTCCCTTCAAGAACTGGATGATAATGACCGACTGTCCCAGGCTTGCCGCCCGTATACACTGTCCCACTGCCGCAGATGTCTTGCCCTTTCCCGGACCATAAAACACCTGTACAATTCCTTTTTCCATGAAATTAACCTCCTGCATTGACATAACCTGACCGCCCCGCCCACTCGCACTGCGGGCAGCTTCCCATACAACAGAAAGGGCATCGCCTGCGCTGGCGCCTTGCACACCACTGCATTTCAAAGCCCTCCTATAGGAGGGCTTGCAATTTCCGATTCCATAAAAAACGGCCAGAGCAACCACTTTGCAAATAGTCAACTCTAGCCATTTTATCACATTTACATATAAAAATCTATATTTTTTTGCTGTTTTCCTATATTCCTATATCAATCCCCATCGCAGGCAGATTCCTTCGCTTTGCATTTTGCGCAGGCGGCGAGAAGATCCGTGAATACGATTCCCCACTCTAATCTATGCCTCCTCCTCTTCAATAAACTCCATCTTGCTGACGGAGACTTCATAGGCAATACGCTTTTCATACTCATCCTCACCAATCTTTTTCTGGTATTCCCTGCTCTGGATCCTGCCCCAGAGCTGGATATGTGCCCCTACCTCAAACTGATCTGCAAAGCGGGCGTTCCTCCCCCAGCAGATACAGGGGATATAATCTGATTTCCCATATGGACGGTTGACTGCCAGAAGGACATCGGCGATTTCTCTTCCAAGCGGCGTCTTTCGGTATACCGGTCTTTTACAAACATATCCGTCCAGAAAAATGTGATTCGGATTCTGATCCTCATTATCATTCTCAAGGAAGCTTACCTCCCTTGCAAAAACGGATAACACCAGACGATTTTTTGTCTCCTCATGGCGGTTATACGAACGGAACTGCCCACATGCCTGCAAGATACATCCGCGGTAATCACTCTTCACATCCAACAATCTCTCCGATACCATGACCGGAATAATATCATAGGAATTACTTAGCCTGCAGACGGCAATATCTACGATGAAGAAATGCTCTCCGTACACTTCATGGCTGAAGACAAACTTACTACTTCTCCTGCAATCGTAACCTGGTTGTTTGTAAATACTTTATCTAACATATTTTTTCCTCCCTTTTTCATAAGCCACATAATCTGACTGGTATTTTATTTTATTATATGTATATGCTGCACGGTCTATTTTAGAACAAAACGACCGGAAAATGTATTATACTTGTAATACATATTTCGACACCTCAGCCCCAAAAATATATATTTCATAACAGAAAAACCCACTTTCTTTCTATCTTTTTGGTACTTTTGTCTTGTATATTTCGCAAAAAATAGTATACTAATGGATTGTGGGTAAATTTCCCAGTTATCATTATAATACCATATTGTGGCTTTTTTATGCACAAAATGTTAGAAAGCCAAAAAATAATCAAAGGAGCTGTCCGGGGAACAGGATTTCCGGCCGGCTCCTGATCAAAATTACTGCTTATAACAAAAGCAAACGGAGGTCATTATGAAAATCAAACAGGATAAAGTAAGAAATATCGCTATTATCGCCCATGTTGACCACGGAAAAACAACATTAGTGGACGAGCTGTTAAAACAGAGCGGCGTATTCCGCTCCAACCAGGAAGTTGCAGAACGTGTTATGGATTCCGGCGATATCGAGAGGGAGCGCGGCATCACGATCCTCTCCAAAAACACAGCCATTACCTATCATGATACAAAGATCAATATTATCGACACACCGGGGCACGCCGACTTTGGCGGCGAGGTAGAACGCGTCTTAAAAATGGTAAACGGCGTTATCCTTGTAGTCGATGCGTTTGAAGGAGTCATGCCTCAGACAAAATTTGTCTTAAAAAAGGCATTGGAATTAAATCTGCCTGTCATCTCCTGCATCAACAAGATTGACCGCCCGGAAGCACGTCCAGACGAAGTGGTAGATGAAGTATTGGAGCTTTTGATCGATTTAGACGCCAGCGAAGAACAGTTAGACTGCCCGTTTGTCTTCACATCGGCAAGAGATGGGATCGCTTCCTACAGCGCCGATGAACCGGGAACCGACATGGTTCCCCTGTTCGACACCATCCTAAAATATATCCCAGCGCCGGAAGGCGACCCGGACGCGCCGACGCAGGTTCTGATCAGCACGATCGACTACAATGAATATGTCGGCAGGATTGGCGTTGGAAAGGTAGACAACGGAATCATTAAAGTCAACCAGGACATGGTGATCGTCAACGCCCATGACAAAGACAAAATGACAAAAGTAAAAATCAGCAAACTATATGAATTTGACGGTCTGAAAAAAGTTGAGGTAAACGAGGCGTCCATCGGAGCGATCGTCGCAATTTCCGGTATTGCAGATATCCATATCGGAGACACGCTGTGCTCGCCGGAAAATCCGGCTGCAATCCCATTCCAGAAAATCTCCGAGCCCACGATCTCCATGGATTTCATGGTAAATGACAGCCCGTTTGCAGGACAAGAGGGAAAATTTGTCACTTCGCGCCATTTAAGAGAACGGCTTTTCAGCGAATTAAATTCTGACGTCAGCCTGCGCGTAGAGGAGACTGACAATATGGACTGTTTTAAAGTATCCGGGCGCGGCGAGCTCCATCTGTCCGTTTTGATCGAGAATATGCGGCGCGAAGGTTATGAATTTGCTGTCAGCAAGGCAGAAGTCCTCTATAAGACAAACGAACGCGGACAGAAACTTGAGCCGATGGAACGCGCCTATATTGACGTCCCGGAAGAATTTGCCGGAAATGTGATCGAAAAACTCAGCAACCGGAAAGGAGAACTGCAGGGAATGGGTTCTATCGGAAGCGGTTTTACAAGGCTGGAATTTTTGATCCCATCCCGCGGGCTGATCGGCTACCGCGGAGAATTTCTGACCAGCACAAAGGGTAACGGCGTAATGAATACTATTTTTGAAGAATACGGTCCATATAAGGGAGAGATTTCCTACCGCAAACAAGGGTCTCTGATTGCTTTTGAGACAGGTGAAGCCGTTACGTATGGATTATTTAACGCACAGGATCGGGGTACGCTCTTTATCGGACCGGGACAGAAAGTATATTCCGGAATGGTCATCGGACAAAACGGAAAGACGGATGATATTGAATTAAATGTATGCAAGACAAAGCATCTGACAAATACCCGCTCTTCCAATGCGGACGATGCATTAAAGCTGGTTCCGCCAAAGATCTTAAGCCTGGAAGAAGCGCTGGAATTTATTGACACAGACGAGCTTTTGGAAATCACTCCAGAAAATATCCGCATCCGCAAAAAAATCTTAGATTCCACGCAGCGGTTCCGCGCAAAGAAAAATGCCTAAAAAAGCAGACGGCTCTCTTATACGGCGCCCCGACTGGTACATAACAGCCGGGGCGTCCAGTTATCCTCGCATCTGACGGCATCCCTGCCCATTACAGCAGCAGCTCCACCTGATACTCCTTTAACCAATACTGAATCTGCAATAGATATGCAAGCATCTGAGGACCTGCCATCAGCTGCCCATACCACGGTTTCCCATAATCCTTCACACAGTCAATAAACGGCAGAACCTTCTCCTTATCGATCAGGCGCAAAATCGGAGCGTCGGAATCCTCTAACACTTCCTTCAGCCGGTTTCCCAAAAGCCGTTCATAAAATGGATGATAGCTTTTCGGATATGGGCTTTTTCGCCGGAACAAAATATCATCCGGCAGTTTGCCCGCGCTGCTCTGCCGCAGTATATTTTTGACCAGGCCATCCCTCGCCTTCATCTCCCACGGCACATTAAAAATATATTCTACCAGCCTTCTGTCCGCAAAAGGCACTCTTGCCTCCAGCCCCCAGTGCATACTGGTTCTGTCCATCCGATTTAAAAGCGTCTGCATAAAAAAACGGATATTTAAATAACCGATCTGTCTCCGGTTTGTCTCCGTTTCATTTTCCTCCGGAAGCATTTCTATCTCGCCCACCGCATCATAATAAGCGTTTTTCACAAAACTCTCCAGGCGCAGCGCCTCGGCAAAATCTTCCCGCAAAAGCTCCTGTCTCGGCAGGAGATCCGGCGTCCACGGAAACGCCTCTTTCCCAAAAAACTCTTCCCTGTGAAACCACGGATAACCGCCAAAAACTTCATCGGCGCACTCTCCGGTCAGGACAACTTTCTGCGTTTTGCTGACTTCCCTGCAAAAATACAATAAAGAAGAATCCACATCTGCCATGCATGGCAGATCATGCGCTTTGACCGACTCATACAGAAGATCTGCCTGCGCCTCATAATCACAGGACAGATAATGATGGTCGCTGTGCAGATAATCCACCATCTTATCTACAAAAGGGCGATCCTGGGACGGCTGAAAAGAATTGGCCTGGAAATATTTTTCATTCCCGTCAAAATCAAACGAAAAAGTAGTCAGCCGTTCCCCTTTTTTAAGCAGGTTCCTGCTGCAGACAGAAGAAACCAGGCTAGAGTCGATTCCGCCGGATAAGAACGTACAGATTGGGACGTCAGATACCATCTGCCTTGTGATCGCGCCATCCACGAGTTCCTCCGTCACGGCAACTGTCTTTTCATAACTGTCCTCATGCGGATGGCTTTCCAGCCGCCAGTAACATACCTCCTTGACGCCATACCGGCTAAAACTGAGATAGCAGCCAGGTTTTACCTCTTTGATCCCCTTAAAAATCCCAGAGCCAGGAATCCGCGCCGGCCCCATGCCAAAGACCTCGCGCAGGCCGTCATAATCAACCTGGGGTCTGATCCCCGGATAGCAAAAGATCGCTTTTGGCTCCGACGCAAAGATGATCTCAGAATCTCTTACCGTATAAAACAGCGGTTTTACCCCGAAGCTGTCCCTGTACAGCAGAATCTTATGATGACGTCCGTCATAGATAGCAAAAGAAAAAATCCCGTCTAATCTCAGCACAAAGTCGCTGCCGTAATGTAAAAAGGACAGAAGTATCACCTCTGTATCAGAGGCAGTCCGAAACTTCCATCCTTTTTGCTGCAAGTCTTTTCTAAGCTCATCTGTATTATATAATTCACCATTGTATACGATTGTGTATTGGTATCCGTCAATGCTTTTTGTCATCGGCTGCGCGCCGTCGCGCAGATCAATAACGGAAAGCCGCGTATGTGCCAGTCCACAATCCCTGCCAAGAAAATATCCCGATCCGTCAGGTCCTCTTGGTATCAGGGTGCGGCGCATATCATCGAGGATTTTCCGGTAGTAATCTATGTTTTCTTCATAGGATTTTCCTTTGCTGAAAAAGCCTGCAATCCCACACATAATATTCTCCATCTGCCCTCTTTTTTTCTATCTTATGCTCCAAAACAGAAAAAGTTACCGGCACAGATCCGCACACTCCTACAAATAGGACAACATCCGAAAAACGTTTATCACGATACCTCTTTTGTCAGGATATCTGTGGAAGCAGGGAAGTCCCAATGCATCCTTCCGGAAGTTTCACCCCGAAATTATCCGCAGCCGACGCCCCGATCACAGCAAATGTTTCCTGTTCCGGAAGTTCCCCGCCCTCCGCATAGGACGGCGAATATGCGAGAAACGGAACCTTTTCCCTGGTATGGTCTGTCCCGGTATAAGTCGGGTCGTTGCCGTGGTCTGCCGTCAGGATCAGCAGGTCGTCTTCCCTCAGCAGTTCCAAAAGCTCCCCGAGTTTTTTGTCAAACCGCTCAATCTCTTCGCCATAGCCTGTCGGATTTCTCCGGTGTCCCCACAACGCGTCAAAATCGACCAGATTCGTAAAGCAAAGTCCGGTAAACGCTTCCTTTGCCATTGCGATCGTCTGCTCCATCCCATGCACAGAGCTTTTTGATTTATAGGAAGCCGTGATTCCCTCCCCATCAAAGATATCATATATTTTGCCCACAGAGATCACGTCAAATCCGTTCTCCTTCAGCGCATTTAACACGGTCTTCCCAAACGGTTTCAACGCATAGTCATGCCGGTTTGCCGTGCGGGCAAACTCGCCTTTCTTCCTTCCGACATAAGGGCGCGCGATCACACGGCCTACCTTCCACTCATCCCGCATCGTAAGGCGCCTTGCTATCTCGCAGTAGTGGTACAGAGTCTCTAATCCCATCGTTTCCTCATTGCCGCAGATCTGCAGGACAGAATCCGCAGAGGTATAGACGATCAAGCTTCCCTCGTTGATCTCCTCTTCTGCAAGTTCCTCTAATATCGCCGTGCCGCTGGCGCTCTTATTCCCTATGATCTTCCGCCCGGTCTCCTTTTCCAGTTCTGCGATCAGCTCTTTTGGAAATCCGGTTTCCGTAAAGGTGATGAATGGTTTTGTCACATGCAGCCCCATCATTTCCCAATGCCCTGTCATGGTGTCTTTCCCTGTACTCTTTTCCCGCAGCCTGGCATATCTGGCAAGAGGCTTTTCCACCGGTGATACTCCCTTCATCGCATGAAGATTGGCCAGCCCAAGCTTTCTCAGATTGGGAATGACAAATTCATCCATCCTCTCACTGATATGGCCGAGGGTATCCACCCCATGATCGCCATAATCCTCCGCATCCGGCATTGCGCCAATGCCAAGGGAATCTAAAACCACCACAAAAATCCGGTTATACTTTCCCATAACGTCTCCTCACTTTCTAACCCTGTATCAGACATTTGCAAAACATTCCTCCAGTCTATGATCGCCTTAGCAACCTATACAAAACCAACACAGGCTCGCTTCTCTTCTCCACACTTATTTTTTCTCCGGTACTCTATAGGAAACAGCCGGTCATGCAATCCATTTACAGCTCTTCCCCCTCTTATTTTTTCTCCGGTACTCCATGGGAAATAAGCCGGTCATGCAATCCATTTACAGCTCTTCCCCCTCTTATTTTTTCTCCGGTACTCTATAGAAAACAGCCGGTCATGCAATCCATTTACAGCTCTTCCCCTCTCTTATTTTTTTCTTCGGCATATTTTTCCGATACATCCGCCACAATCTTCCTGTCGCACAAAATCGGCAGCGCATATTGATGATTTACCATTGTCACCTGCTTGCAGACGCTCCCGTCCTCCCCGTCCAGCGTCCATTGCACATCATCCTCGCTGGTGATCTTGATCCTGCTGCTGCGAAACTGCAGCATCCTGTCACAGTCGAATTTTTTGGACAGAAGTGCGTTTAACGTTGCCTGCAGCTCTAGCGGATTGCGGATGCTCTTGATAAATAAAACTTCAAACAGTCCATCGTCCATCATAATATCCATCTTACTATACGCCTTATATCCGGCAACGGAAACCGAATTGCTGACTAATCCTAAAATAAAGTCGTCCTCTATCACCTGATCGTCAAATTCCACCCTCATCCGGTGAACTTTAATCTTCGTGATATGCTTTAACGCCTCAATAAAATACGCCGCCTTGCCCAGCGCATTTTTCCATTCCTGCGGCGTCTGGTACGAAACTTCCGTAAACGCGCCAAACCCGGAAACATATGTAAAATATCTGTCATTAAACTGCCCTATATCACATCGGAATACAGTCCCCTGCGCAATGAGCTGCGCCGCTCTTTTCATGATCTTTGGGATTTTTAAGCTGGAGGCAAAATCATTGACTGTCCCTGCCGGGATATAGCCGCAGATTGGTTTTTTCTCCAACTGCATGATCCCTGACGCCACCTCGTTCATCGTGCCGTCCCCGCCGGAACATACGACATAATCAAACGCTTCCCCCCGGCGCGCCACAATTTCTGTCGCATCGCCCGGTCCCTTTGTGGCAAAAATAGTGATGTCAAAATCGGCATCACAGAGCACCCGGATGATATCAGATAATTTGTTCTTGATCTGTTCTTTGCCCGCCATCGGGTTATACACAAAAAGCATTTTCTTCACGAACCGCTTCCTCCTCATCTGTTAAACCTTTTTCGCTATATTATAGCAGTTTTTTTCTCCGCTCTCAAGAAAATTTCATTTTTTGACCGCCATGATCACGAAACTTCCCGCTTCACAAAAAGCGAATTTTGTGTCAAATAATGAGCATAGCGTCCCCAAAGGAAAAAAAGCGGTACTTCTGCCTGACGGCCTCCTGATAAGCCTCCATAATATGATCTCTTCCCGCCAGCGCCGACACCAGCATCAGAAGAGTAGACTCTGGCAGATGAAAGTTTGTCACCAGTCCATCCAGCGCCCGGAACGAATATCCAGGATAAATAAAGATGCTGGTGTCTCCCTCCCCGGCGTGTACCGTCCCCACCTCGTCTGCGGCAGACTCCACAGTCCTGCAGCTTGTCGTTCCGACGCAGATAACCCTGCCTCCGTCCCGCTTTGTCCGATTGATCAAATCAGCCGCCTGCTGCGGCACATGGTAATATTCTGAATGCATATGGTGTTCTGCCACATCCTCCACCTTGACCGGCCGGAACGTCCCTAATCCCACATGCAGCGTAACGCGGGCAATTCCAATCCCCCTGTCCTGAATCTGCCCTAACAGCTCCTCTGTAAAATGAAGGCCTGCGGTTGGCGCGGCGGCGGAACCCTCATATTTGGCATAAACTGTCTGATAACGGTTTTTATCTTTCAACTCATGGGTGATATATGGCGGCAGGGGCATCTGCCCGAGACGGTCTAAAATTTCCTCGAAAATCCCGTCAAATTCAAACTGTATCAGTCGGTTTCCCCCTTCGACAACTTCCAGTACCTCTGAATGCAAAACGCCGTCTCCAAACACCAGCCTGCTTCCCGGCCTTGCCTTTTTGCCAGGCTTGACCAACGTCTCCCAGACAGATTCCGACTTTCTTTTTAGCAGAAGGACTTCCACCCTTCCGCCTGTCTCTTCCCGCCGGCCGATCAGTCTGGCAGGAATCACTTTCGTATCATTGATGACCAGGCAGTCGCCCTCTTTTAAATAATCCGTAATATGGGAAAAACTGGTATGCGTCCGCCCGCCCGTCTCCCTGTCAAGAACCATCAGACGCGAAGAAGCCCTGTCCTCCAAAGGATCCTGAGCAATCAGCTCTTCTGGTAAATCATAATAAAAATCCGATGTCTTCATAATGCCTCCTGTCTTTGGCCGGGTCGCTTTCCCGCCTCTTTCTTTTGCAGCCATTCCTCATGGTGTCCCGGCGCACGCCAATGCGCTGGACCAGGCGTTTTAACGCCTCTTTCTTTTGCAGCCGTTCCTCACGGTGCCTCAGCGCACGCCAATGCGCTGGACCAAGCGCTTTAACGCCTCTTTCTTTTACAGCCATTCCTCACGGTGCCCCGGCGCACGCCAATGCGCTAGACCAGGCGTTTTAACGCCTCTTTCTTTCCCCAGGCGCAGCTCTCCGTGCAGATAAAATCAGAGTAACCGCATCTTGCGCACGGCGTCTCCCCCTCTGTGATCATCTCAAGCCTTCTGCGGTTCGCCGCAGAAAGATTGTCCCGGTGCAATAAAAACTTCCTCACCATCTGCTCTGTCACTCTCATGATCTCAAGCTGCGCCCGGCCGCACATCCGCTCCTTGCACTTTAACACAAAATCCTCGAACAGCCCCTGCTCTGTCACAGAGACAAGCATCCCCTGCGGATACACCTCGCCCACGCTTTCTATATCGGACAGCCATTCTGCCTCCAACGGAGTCTTTTCTATGATCGGCGGCACAAAATAGCCAAACTCCCCAGGCTGCTTTCCTGAAAAATTAATCTTAACCCTCGTCGTGCGATGCCTCTGCTCCTGCGCAACCTGGGCAAAACTCGCCAGGAATTTTGCCGTATAGACATCCCCGTAATACTCCCTGTTATCATCATCGTATTCCCCGGTTGCCTGCACCGGAAGGAAACGGAAATATTCCTGTTTGTTGTCATGGAAGCTTTCCTTTCCTACAACTGACAGAAACGCCTGTTCCAGAAAGCCAAGTTCTCTCTCCAGCCGCCGGTTAAATCCGCCGTCCATCAAAGACAGGCTGCCGCGCATTTTCCTCACCCAGTCTAATACATAGAAAAGATTACGGAACGGCAGGGAATATACCATAGAAGTCTCGCAGAACACAGAAATCATATACCGCGCATTTTCATAGGCAAGCTTATCGACCTCACGCTCTGTAAAGCGCCCCCCATAAAGGGCGGCAATCCTCTCCGACAGCTTATCGTGCCATTTTTCATACAATAACTTTTCCCTTTCCGTCTCTGGCTCCATCATAGTATATCTTGCGCTCTTTTCCGAGGTATTCGACACGCCGATGGAATTTAATAGCATGGCGATCATCTTCGGGCAGGCAAACTCCATATTGACCATCCCATGCTGAAATACGGAATGATGTCCGCTTGCCGCCGTCCGCTCCGCACGCTTTAGCGCCTTTTCATCCGGCTGTGTGCGGATTGTGGCATACCCCTCTCTGGCATAGCAGGTCCCTCCAAATTTTCCTCCCAGAAGCGTCTGCCGATAGTTCAGCTCTTCCGCTGTAATTTCCCGCACTTCCTCCGTCATGGCGATCACATTAATTTTTGTCATTGTCCCTGCTTCCTTTCTCCGCAAATCTATTTCACTCTGACCGTTTTCCAGTGGTAAATATAATAAGCCGTACACAAAATAATCCCGAATATGGTCGCCAACGGCGCGGCTAACCTGATATTTCACAGGCTGGCGTCTGGGCTTGTATGCCCATGATATAAGAAACCGGCAGGCGCACCAGTTCTGCCGGCGGATCATGATCAGCGTATCCTACCACACTTCCTGTATATGTATTATTTCCAATTATCTCTGCTCTGCATATCATACGCCACACGGGCGCGCTCAGATGGTGCAAATAAACTTGCCCATGTTCCTTCGTGCAAAAAAGCAGAGTGACAGAAACACTTAGAAACTCTTTGTAGTATATACCAAAAAGAAGCCCTGTGTAAAGAGATAGAAGCGAAGATTTCCTATCCCATAACAAAGGGCACCGCCTGCGCTGGCGCCATGCGTCCCACTACATTTTAAAGCACTCCTTTAGGAGGGCTTGCAATTTCCTATCCCATAACAAAGTGTGCTTCGCACACTCTTGCGAATTAACAAAAACAAAATGCGAAGCACACTTTGCCGCGCCAGCCAGCGTCACGAAGTGACATTTTCCTTTGCTGGCTGTGCGCATAAATATATTTACTTTCTAGGAAACGAGAAGTTTCCTAGAAAGTAAATAAAACCTCCAAACTGCGCAGTACTATCTTGCGTCAGTTTGAAGGTTTCTATAAGCTTTGGAATCGTCCCGCTATTTTAACAATATAGTATCCGCAGAAATCATCTTGCCGGAAAAGGAGATCCCTTCCGCATCCATTTGTTCGACCTTTTGAAAATATTCTCCTTCCACTGTGACCACTCCAGCTTCTTCTGAAGGTTCTCTATACAGTATTGTGTTATCTTCTTTTAAGACTAACTCCACAGATCCATTATCTACAAAAAGCAAACGTACTGCAGAATTTTCTTGCATAGCGCGCCGCACCGATTCGTCCAGAGAATCAATACCTGCGACTTTAAAGTCCGTTCCATTGCCACTGTCAAAGCTGCACACTCCGACCGCTTCCATATCCTTTGTAAAAAAGAAGGCGCAGGGACTAAAATGAGAAACCCATTCTTCCATCGCATCCCATTTAAAAATCGGGCTGAGAGATAAATATACCTCTTTATTTTCCGGAAAACCAGATGACGAATCTTTTACATACTCTAAAATCTTTTCCTTCATCTCCCGGTGTTCCTTTTGATAAGCTTTATCGCCGCGCAGGATCTTTTCCACAGTTTTTCTATAAGGATTGTCTATAGAATCTTCTTTCAGCGCCCCGCCGTCCAAAATAGACCGATACGTTTCTCCGCCTATTGTCTCACCCAGACTATTTTTTGACACGATAATGCGATTACCGCAGGCTGTACTGACAGAAATGGAACATAACATCAATAACATTAAGAAAATCTTGTACTTTTTTGTTTTCATATCAACATCCCTCCCATATAAATTCAAAATAACACTTTGCAAAACATCACTTTTTTGAAAGTGTGAACGTCCATGAATACGAATGACCAGATATAACTAAAAATCTACTTGCCGAATCAGAAAATGTTGAAAAATGCATAAATACTCCCTTCTACGGATAAACCTCACTCATCCGATTTAATCCATTGTTACATTGTGAATACGCTTCCCTTACTCCACCCTCCTTTCCAAAAAATTCTATCTATATAGTATCATATTTGTACAAAAAATGTTAAATAATCGGAAATCTGATAGGGGATTTATTCCGCTGTACGAATCCCCCGATAAATACAGGGATCGTGGAATCCCCTTGGATGGAAGTCCCAATGTAGTGCGAAATGAATTTCCAAAGAAAAATACTTGCCATTTTGCCGTTTTGCGGTATACTTAAAGCTGATACGGTATAAAAACTGTTCAGAACATGAAAGCGGACAAGGCCGCTTCAGCCCGCGGGCAGTTTCTTAATACAAATAACACAAAACGCAAAAAAACGATGGAGGCTACCATGGATCAAATCGAAACAATCAAACAATTAAAAAAAGAGAAAAACGCCGTAATCCTGGCACATTACTACGTAGACGGCGAGGTTCAGGCAATCGCAGATTATGTCGGGGATTCCTACTATCTAAGCAAGCTTGCCACAACATTGCCAGAGGATGTGATCATCTTCTGCGGCGTCCAGTTCATGGGAGAAAGCGCCAAAATCTTAAACCCGGAAAAAACGGTTATCATGGCGGATGAATATGCAGACTGCCCGATGGCGCATATGGTAGATACCGATACGATCGCCGCCGTCAGAAAAGAACACCCCGACGTCTGCGTCGTCTGCTATGTCAATTCCACTGCACAGATCAAATCCTGCAGCGACGTCTGTGTTACCTCATCCAACGCGATCCGCATTGTGCGGGCGTTGCCGGAGAAAAAAATATTTTTTATACCAGACAACAATCTTGGAAGATATGTCGCCTCACAGATACCGGAAAAAGAATTTATTTTCCATGACGGATACTGCCATGTACATAAAAGTATCCATAAGGACGAGCTGATACAGGCAAAGGAAGCACATCCGGAAGCGCTTGTCCTCACTCATCCGGAGTGTACGTCAGATGTTTTAGAGCTCTCGGATTTTATCGGCAGCACTTCTGAGATCATTGATTACGCTACCGCCAGTGAAAACAAGACATTTATCATCTGTACGGAAATGGGTATTTTCTATGAGCTGGGGCAGAAAAATCCGGATAAAAAATTTTATTCTGTCGGACACAGGCAGTTCTGCCCTAATATGAAGCGCATTAACTTAGACAAGGTGTTAAAGGCGCTAAAGCAGCTCTCTCCGGAAGTACGTTTAGACAAAGAGCTCGCAGAAAAATCAAATCTGCCGCTGCGCAGAATGTTAGAGCTTGCAAAATCATAAAAGAGATACCGCTATGTTTCAAAGCCCTCCTTTAGGAGGGCTTGCTATTTCCGATTCCATAAAACAAAAGAAAGGGGCAGCATGTAAACGCTATCCCTTTTTTGCGATACATTCTTCGATTGCTTTGCAAATCCTTTTATATACCAGCTGGCAGACCTCCACGGAAGACATTCCGCGATAGTCCTCGTAATACAGCGGTTTCAAATACAAGACCTTAGTATGTACTTTTCTCAGCGACCACAGATCGAATACTTTCCAGGAATCTACCAGCGCAACCGGTACAATCGGCGCCTTTGCTTTGATCGCGCTCTTAAAACTCCCAGCCTTAAACGGATCGACATAATTTCCATTCCGATGGCGGTAGCCTCCCGACGGAAAAATCAGGTATCTCCTGCCTTCCCTGACCTCCTTCGTCACATCGCGGATCACGCCGGCAGCCTGCCGCAGATCGTCCAATTTCAGCCACTTTCCCTGAAGCAGCTCAATAAACTGCTTTACCAGCGGAAACCGATGCCAGGAATAGTCCATAACGATTGAACAAGGCTTTTCATGCGTCAGCACAATACCAAGCGCATCATATTTTCCCTGATGGTTTGCAAACATCACATAGCCGCCCTCTTTCGGAAGATTTTCCGTCCCGTAGGCCTGTGTGGTGATCCGTCCGCGGTGATTCATAAGACGGATACAATATTTATCATATTCATAGCGATCCTTCTCGGAATACTTTTCCGGATGCCTCGCCATATATTCCATTCTCGGTATCATCCAAATCCGATGAACATTCATCGCAATCACGTATAGAAATCGTATCACAATTTCACCTTTACCTTCTTTTCTCTGCCTTGGAGCCTCTTTTTCCTCTGCTGTATTCTCTCTTCCATATCCAGCGCAAAAATTACCAGCTATAATGTAACATACCAGAAGAATTTTTACAATAACTTATTTAAAATTTGCGGCTCCCCTGTAAGCCGTTTATGATAATCTCCCAGTATACCGCAAAGGAAAACGTCTCCCATCCAGAAAGGAAAACATCCTCCGTCCAGAAAAGGAAAACTTACTCCGCTCAGAAAAGGAAAACTTCCTCCGCTCAGGAACGAAAACGTCCCTCATACAAAAAGGAAAACATCCTCCATCCAGAAACGAAAACGTCCCCATACAGAAAATGATTTACGTTTTTGGCATTATAAGATATAATAATGCCAGACTTGCAAAAACCACGCGTCTGCCTCTGCCAGCCAGGCAGACGGACGCAGAAATGGATGGAACAATCATATGGCATTTGACGGAATCGTGATCGCCAGCCTGACGGCAGAATTAAAAAAAGCATTAACAGGCGGCAGGATCACTAAAATAGCGCAGACCGAAGCAGACAAGCTTCTCTTAACAATCAAAAACAGTTATGCCGGAGAGGATGGCAAGACAGTCCGGACGCAGGAACGCCTGGCAGTCTCTGCCAACCCAGGGCTTCCCCTGATCTACCTGACAAAGGAAAACCAGCCCTCTCCGCCGCAGGCGCCAACCTTTTGCATGGTGCTTCGCAAACACCTGAACAACTGCAAGATCGTTTCAATCTACCAGATTGGATTAGAACGCGTCATCTGCATGGAATTAGAACATTTAAACGAGATGGGCGATTACTGCAAAAAGAAATTATATATCGAATTGATGGGAAAACACAGCAATATTATTTTTTGTGAAGAAAACGACAAGATCGTTGACAGCATCAAGCATATTTCCTCCCTTGTCAGCTCCGTGCGCGAAGTATTGCCGGGCAGGGATTATTTTATCCCAAATACCCAGGACAAACTAGACCCGCTCACCATCACGGAACAGACTTTTTATGATGTGATCTTCCACAAACCGATGCCGCTCGACAAGGCAATTTACTCCTCCCTGACCGGATTT
The DNA here is from genome assembly GCA_947589455.1 of uncultured Lachnospiraceae bacterium. Lineage (GTDB taxonomy): Bacteria > Bacillota > Clostridia > Lachnospirales > Lachnospiraceae > Butyribacter. Next base: position 19,215 of record CANQCD010000035.1, read on the forward strand.
AGCCCGGTAATGGCAAACGAGCTTTTATTCCGCGCATCCCTGACGGATACCGCCAGCGCCAACGAGCTGACAGACAGCCAGAAACGCCATCTCTACCGGAACTTTTCCGAGATGATAAGCGACATAGCCGCAGGGAATTTTTATCCCAATATCGTATACCGCAAAGACGCCCCCGCAGAATTTGCCGGGCTGATCCTGACCAGCTACCAAAACAGCCCGGAGTTTACAGTAAAACCGATGGAAAACACCAGTGAAATGCTCTACGAGTATTATAATACAAAAGAAACCTTAGGGCGCATCCGGCAAAAATCCGCAGATCTGCGGCGGATCACTACAACCGCCTTAGAGCGCAGCCAGAAAAAATACGACCTGCAGAAAAAACAGATGAAAGATACGGAAAAAAAAGAGAAATACCGGATTTATGGCGAGCTGCTGACCACCTACGGCTACGAACTAAACGGCGGGGAAAAAAGCCTTACCTGTGAAAACTACTACTCCGGCAAAGAAATCACCATTCCTCTTGACGAGACAAAAAGCGCCGTAGATAATGCAAAACGCTATTTTGAAAAATATGCCAAACTAAAGCGCACCGCAGAAGCAATGCAGATCCAGTTAAAAGAAACGGAGGAGGAAACAGCGCATTTAAACTCCATCAGCAACGCCCTCGATATTGCCAGGGATGAGACAGACCTGGCCGCTATCCGCAGGGAACTCGCAGATTCCGGGTATATCAAACGCCAGAGCCGAAGCCAGAAAGGCGGCAAAAAGCCCGCAAAGAGCAAACCGCTCCACTATCTTTCCTCCGACGGATTTCATATGTACGTCGGAAAAAACAATTACCAGAATGACGAGCTCACTTTCAAATTTGCCACAGGAAACGACTGGTGGTTCCACGCAAAAGAAAACGCCGGCTCCCATGTGATCGTCAAGGCAGAGGGAAAAGAGCTCCCGGACGCCACCTTTGAAGAAGCGGCGCGGCTTGCCGCTTTTTATTCCAAAGCAAGAGAACAGGGAAAAGCCGAGATCGACTATATCCAGAAAAAGCATATCAAAAAGCCAAATGGGGCAAAACCAGGATTTGTCGTCTACTACACAAACTATTCTATGACGATTTCTACCGATATCGCCGGCATACAGGAAATTAAAGAATAGCGCTGCCCGGCCGGCGGCGTTTTGGGGACGGATGATACCTGCGGAAAAATCCATTTTGCTTTGCGGATGATACCTGCAATGGAAACCGGCTTCCATTCCACAAGACGCCTGTTTGCGAACCACTTAGAAAGGAGGGTCAGGATGATCCACTCTGACAGCCACATGCACACTTCTTTTTCTTCTGACGGGGAAGCTTCTATGACAGACTATATAAAATGTGCCCGCGCAAAGAAGCTTTCTTCCCTTTGTTTTACCGACCATATAGACTATGGATTTCCGTCAGAAAAATACCATATGGACTTTTCATTTGACGTTGACGCTTATTTTTCCGCAGCGGCTAAACTGAAAAGCAATCTGTCCGGCCTGTCTGTCCGAATCGGCGTAGAACTCGGCTTAAAAGAAGATATCCTGCCGGATGCAAGAAAACTGACAGGACAATATCCCTTTGACTTTGTGATTGGCTCTACCCATCTGGTAGACGATACCGATCCTTACTATGACGAATACTGGGAACGGTACGGAGAGGCAGAGGGCATCCGCCGCTATTACGAAGTCACTTACCAAAATATTCTCCTGCCATTTGAT
>CANQCD010000036.1 GCA_947589455.1 uncultured Lachnospiraceae bacterium
GGCGGATACACCACCCTGACTGCCGCTACCCTGCCGGGCGGCACCAAACACAAAATATCGGCGGCGCTCCATCTGTATAAGAAAAATACGGCAAAAGGGAAAATCCTGATCACCCTGGCAAAGCGCGCCAAAATCACTTACCTGGGGCGTACTTACCTGACAAAATCAAAAAGCACGCTGCACGTAACTTATAAAAAAGCCGGCAGAACCTACACAGGATATATCCCTATTTCAAGACTGCAGTATATTATTAAAAACTAGCGCGCACCCTGTTCATTGCAGCCAGACAGAACAAAACGCCGGATAAAAGACAGATTCGCAATCTCTGGAATTTTCGGCGGCACATGACAGGCAACTGCGCCGGATAAAAGACAGATTCGCAATCTCTGGAATTTTCGGCGGCACATGACAGGCAACTGCGCCGGATAAACAAGCAAAACAATCCGACAAAAAAGAGAGCCCTTGCTCACGGATGATACCACATCTGTGCTGCAATGGCTCTCTTAGTTCTCTTGGTTTTCCCGCCTGTTATCTTTTTTTATTTTTTATCTTTTCTTTACCTTCATTGTCTTTTTCACAAATCCGGTCTTTGCGGCAAACAGCTTCTTATAAGCCTTGACCTTGCCGGATGCACAGGTTATGACAGCTTTTTTATGAATCCCTTTCACTGCATTTTTGCCGATTTTTTTTAACTTCTTTGTCTTCAATACAATCTTCTTTAAGTTTTTGCAGCCCTTAAATGCATTTTTCCCGATTGCCGTCACATTACTTCCCACAGTCACTGTCTTTAACTTGGACTGACCGGAAAATGCGGCGTCTTCAATCTGTGTCACCTGATAGCTCTTGCCTGCGATCACTTTCTTATCCGGCACGGTAATGCTTGTTTTTTTCTTTTGTTTTGACGCATTCCTGGCAGAATAGGCAAGAGTGTTTCCTGTCAGCTTCTTATAATAAATGCCTCCTGCCTGATATTGTACCTCCGTCCCATTTCCGTCTTCATCTGTTGTCACATACTGGACAGTCCCATCATCCAATGTAGACTCGACCGTGCCAGGCTTGGAAGATGTGTCAGTCTGCGGCGTATCTGACGGCTTTGCGCTCTCCTGCGGCATAGCTGACGGCGCAACGCTCCCCGAAGGCTGCGGCGTATCAGATGGAACGGCGCTTTCTGATGGCTGCGGCGTATCTGTTGCTGGAGCCGGCGTATCCGTTGCCGGAGCTGGCGTATCCGTATCTTTATAATATTTATTCAGATAAGAAACAATCTCCGGTATCGTATCCGCCCGCGAACCCACAAAGTCAATAATACATTGCAGCGAAGCATATCCGCCGTCCATGCCGCCGCTCAGGGAATATCCCGACGCCGGAAAACGCTTAAAAAACTGCCCTAAGATCGGCTCGTATACGCCGCGGAATTTCTGCGCCACAGCCAATGCGTTTTCTCTTTCAAAATTGGTATCTGTCAACTGACTCAGCCGTGTTTTGAAAGCATCCCGGAATTTTCTGTTCGTCATCAGGAAAGCAAAGCATCTTACATTCGGCTTATCCGTATTTCCTGTATAATCCAGCAGCTTATCTTCTTTGATAGTATTCGTTGAAACATCGCCCCAGCCGCTGACGCCCCCAAACTCGACATCATACACCATGAAGCGCCAGCGTCCGTCAGCGTATGGATTATTTTCATCGACATTTATCGTCTTCCACATAGACCAGTTTTTGCCCGGCCAATCCCATTTATTATTGATCCATACTTCCATCGCATAATAGTCGATTGCCGACTGGACGTCTACGATCTTAGCAAACTCCTGGAAATCCGCATCATTCTCCAGAGTCTTTTTCTCATCAATAAACTGGAGCATCTCCTGGAAATAATACGATTCATCCGTCACGCCGTCCGGCAGAGTCCCCTCGTCTAATTTATATCCTATGCCATACGCCTCCGCATCTCCTTTGTAAATGACGACGTCTTCTTTTGTAACGCCATGTTTGTTCTGCAGGTAATTATCAGTATAATCGTCCTGCAGGATATATATGCCCCAATATTCTCCGTCCAGATAAACGGCGCAAGGCCTGGCGCTCTGCGTATCACAGTTCAGATCTTTGATCAGCGACTGCCAGTAGGCGTCGGAAAACTTTGTCGTAAAAGCACAGTTCCCGCCGTTGCGCAAAACCAGCGTCTTATATTTATCAATAATATTTCCGCTGTCGTCCTTGGCCGTATCCCAGAAACTGTATTTAAAATTCTTTGTGCCGTATTCCTCCCTGCCGTACAGGCGGAATCCTTTTTGATAATCCGAACGGGAATAGTTGCCCTGCACGCGGATACCGCAGTCCTGCTGCAGCTTCAGGGAAGTATTTGCCCCATTGGACTCAAAATAATCAATATGCGCATTGCGCTCCCACTCGCGCCCTTTCTGTTTATAGTTTGCATCCAGATTCCTGCAGTCCGGGCTGCCCCAGGAATTTTCCTGCAGGTACTTTTCCAGCGCCTCGTCAAACTTTTTGCCCTTGACATAGATCCCTTTTTCATAATCAAATAAATCATCATAATCCACCGTGATTGACATGACCGCCAAATCCATGCCCGCCGCTTCACAGCTCTTCTCAATGCCCTCGATATGCTGCGCCATATCCCCGACAAAATACGTATTCGTTGCCACAGGGGATTTCGTCCCATCCGAAAGCACTGCGGCCGCCCTGACTACCGTACATTTATCGACAGCCTCCTTTGACGGCGCTTTTAAATTGCTTCTAAATGTTTTTTTCGCGGAATCCCAACTCACATTGGCGGCGTCAAACAAAAGCGGATCGACTGCGGACAGGACATTTTCATCGCCGCTCCTGTCTGCGATCGGGATCGCCGTCCCGTCATAAACTTTCCTCGCGTCATTTCCCTCGTCAGAAGGGTCGCTGCCGTCAGTCGTATAATAAATAACGGCGTCTTGCTTGTCGCTTGACAGCGTCAGGTCGAACGCGTCATAAGCGCCGCTCTCCTTGCTGAATATGACAGAGACTGGCGGCGCTGTCGCCACTGGTTCTCCCGCCCCTTTCAAAATCTTTTCGGATGTTACCACAGACGCGCCTTTTTGCAGCTTTTGCGTATCCGTCCCGGACGCATCCGCTATGCCTGTTCCCGATTTCGGATTTTTTTTTTGCGCCTGCATAACCTGTATCCCTGCATCTTTTGCAGTGTTCTCAGACCAGACTGCGCTTGCCAACACCAGACCGCCCGACAAAAGACATGCTGCGCCTGCTACCCATATTTTTTTCATAAGCTTCCTCCTATCAATCCTGTGCATTACAGTATAGATAGTTTTATTATACACGAAGCGGAAAAAACAGGCTACGGCAAATTTTCTTGAATTAAAACACGACTTTATAGATATTCTTATCTTTCGCAAAATTGCTCAGCTCGTACAGAATCAGAATCTGCGCATAATTCTCTTTTAACAGCTTCTGCACGGAGTCCTGGTAATAGCGAAGGTCTATCATTTTAATCTCATCATAATCGCCCATCAGAAATGGGACAAAGCTGTTTGCAAAGGAGTCTTTGATGACCAGCAGCTTCCTTTTGGGGTTCTTTTTCATGGTAAGCACTACTTCTGCGTAATTCCCCCCGAAAAAGTAATCGTATTTATTTTTTTCCGTCAGCTTCTCTACGTCATAGATGCTGGTTTTCTCCTCGCCGTCGCAGACAACGTCCGCCTGCGGTATATTTGTCGCCGCGTAGACGGTATCGGCCTCCATGCCCGGAAGCATCACTTTGGAATGGTGCGTTCCAAGAAAAGATTCCGATACCTTTTTTACAGAAAAATATCCATACGTGTGCATATCAAATTTATTTGCCTCGCAATACGCGCTGTATGCGGCGTATGCGCCGGACAGCGTCCAGTGATGGTCCGTCCTGAAATAGACCTGCGTCTGTTTGGCGTATTCTGCTATTTCCGGCCGCACGTCAATATATTTTGTCTTGCCCAGCACGATATCCGCCGCATGGAACATATCGTTCCCAGAGTAAAAGGAAGCCGCCGGCGGAAGCTTGTCTGACAAGATATCCCCGGCAGACGGCACCAGGACAAAACTTGTCTTCCCGCCATGCTTTTTCCCAAGATATTCTATATATCTTAGATTCTGCATGTAATGATTCTGGTCGATATCGCGCTGCGCCACCTTCGCAAGGCAGTAATCGTCTCTGCCGAGATAAACGCCTGAAATCTCCCGATATCCCTCCAGCCGCTTTAAAACCGTGCTGCTCATCATCCAAAAGTCACGGCATGGAAACTGATCGCTTACCGCATGTTCAAACTTTTCCTGAAATTCACCGTTAAAGACAGAGTCTGCCGTGATCTCCGGAAAAGCTTCGAGATAGCGGTTTTCATTCTGGGAAAACCGCTTCTCCGGCGACACAAGCAAAAAAATCCCAAAAAACAACAGGATGGCAAACACGCCAATCCGATAAATGCGAAAATACAATCTCATCCAAATCAACTCCATTCAAACGGCCGGTCACTTCTTATCCGCCGCACTAAAACCGAAAATTTGAAAATGGGTTACTCATAACTCAAGCAGGAACCTTAAAACCGAAAATATAAAAACGGATTATAAGAGCCTCCCACCAGCATCCCTATGCTCAGGAAAAGAATCAGCAGAGTATACACACTGTAAATAATATATCCTATTTTCCTGCCCCGGCGCACATCAAGCCCCGGCTCCGCCTGTAACATATGTTCTTCCAGCCTGTCTTTCACCTTTCTGGGAATGCGGGTTGACGCTACGATCAGTACCACAAACAAAATAGCGTACATCCGCATATAATAGACGGCTTCCGTCCCCATAAAATCCCTCTCGATCCCAAACATCGCCTTTAAGTAACTTCCCATCCGTCCAAAATCCTCCACGGCAAAAACTACCCATCCGACCAGGATAAAAAACTTTGAATAGATATGCCTTACAAACACCGGCCATCTCTTCATCTCTTCCAGCAAAAATACTTTTTCCAGCATTAAAAGGACAAAGTAATATATCCCCCACAGGACAAAATTCCAGCTTGCCCCATGCCACAGCCCCGTCAGAGCCCAGACGATAAGAAGATTGACGATCTGTCTGCCGATTCCCTTCCGGCTGCCTCCCAGCGGATAATACACATACTCGCGGAACCAGGTTCCCAGGCTGATATGCCACCGCCTCCAAAATTCCGTGATGCTCTGCGACTCATACGGATACAGAAAATTTTCTGGAAAGCGGAACCCAAACATCTTTCCCAGGCCGATTGCCATATCAGAATAACCTGAAAAATCAAAATAAATCTGAAACATATATGCCGCCGCACCAATCCATGCCTCCACGGTATTTAAAGCAGTCAGGTCGCCGGTAGAGATCTCGTCCCACAAAAGCCCAATCTGATTGGCAAGCAAAACCTTTTTCCCAAGCCCTATCAGAAAACGCTGCATCCCCTGAACCCATGCGGCGTCTGTCACAAACCGACGCCTAATCTGCCGCTCGACCGTCCGGTATCGCACGATGGGACCGGCGATCAGCTGCGGAAACATACAGACGTACATGGCAAATGAAATTATGTCATGCTGCGCTTTCACTTCACCGCGGTACACATCAATCGTATACGACATTGTCTGAAATGTATAAAAAGAAATGCCGATCGGGAGCGCCAGCTTCAGCAGTCCCGCATGGAATCCCGTCAGCTGGTTCCACGTTGCCAGCAGCAAATCTGTGTATTTGAAAAAGCCTAAAATCAACAGATTGCCCACAATGGATACGATCAAAATCCTTTTTTTTGCACGCTTGTTCCGGCGGTCTTCATAATACTCCAAAAGCCTCCCGTTTACGTAGTCGAACACCGTAGAAAACAGCATGATCAAAATATACCCCGGCTCCCCCCACGCATAAAAGAGAAGGCTTGCAATGACAAGGAGCAGGTTTTTTAATCTGGCGGGGCATATGACATAAAGCCCCAGCACGCATGGCAAAAACGCGCATAAAAAAACTAAACTGCTAAAAACCATAGTTTCTCCATCCTGTTATCTAAGGAATAATCTGCGACAGCTTTCCGATGAGATATGAATTTCGCGTCATGGAAATATTATTCATCAGGATTACTTCCCGCACTTTTTTCTCTTTTATAATATCAGATATTTTTCCTTCCCAGTAGCGGTAGTCTACGACATATATCGTCTGATAATGGTCTGCCAGATACGGTACAAACGCATTTCCAAAAGACTCCTTGACTACCAGACAGGAAGAACCATCTTGCAACTCTCTGTTTTTGACTACAGTATATGGATTGTCCCCCGCGATAAACGCACTGTATTTTGTACTCTCGCCATAGGCGGAAGCATCGGCAATGACCGGGGCGGAAATTCTGGCTCCGTCTGCCGTGCGGTAAGTCATCGACAATTTTCTGCACAGCGGAAGATAATAAATGAATTTATCTTTTCTCAGGCTGTTATTCTGGTTTGTTTCATTATAAAATGTGCCGAGAAAATCTTTTGCCACCCTCTTGCGGTATCCGGAGATCGGATTGGGCGACATCCCCTTTGCCTCGAGAAACGCCTGGTACGCATAATAAGCGCCCTTCGCAGTCCAATGGTGATCCGTGCGGAAATAAATATATTCCTTGCGGTGCTGCATCAGCTTATCATACAGAGGGATAAAAACTGCCTTTTTGGAAATCTTTTTTGAAATCTGCTTTAACGCCGCTTTCTGTGAAGAGGTATTAATCTTTTTTATCTTATTGTCCGGCAGGGTAATCCCAGCGCTGGTCGGCGCTACCATATCATATACCACGACATTTTTCCCAACATTTTTGGCCAGCCGGTTCACAGCCTCCGCATAGCTCTTCGCCGCACTGTCCACATAATTGTACAGTTCATATGCCGTATCACCAATCAGGCTCACACCGGTATCATTGTAGTTTGTGACCTTAGCATTGCTGACAATCCTGGGATAGGACGCCTTTGGCTGCGCCGCACCAGAACCGTCCGCTTCTCCCGGAACAGACGCCGCACCGGAACCGTCCGCTTCCCCCGGAACAGACGCCGCACCGGAACCGTCTGCTTCCCCCGGAACAGACGCCGCACCGGAACCATCCGCTTCTCCCGGAACAGACGCCGCGCCGGAACCGTTCGCTTCTCCCGGAACAGACGCCGCGCCGGAACCGTCCGCTTTTCCCGGAACAGACGCCGCGCCGGAGACTGACATCTCCTTCCCCGCCTCTTTGTCCGAAGGAACGCCGCTAAAATAAACAGCTTCACTGCTCAGATATCCCTGTGTCCCCTTCTGTTTCCCCTGATAAAACCGAAAGCCGAACAAAATCGTAAACATTACAATTCCCGCCAGACCATATATTATTTTCCTTTTCATCCAAATCCTCCAAAACGCCTACTCCATCAATCCTTCAATGACCTTTTTTGCCGCTGCATAATCCTTTGTCACACAGACGATCACACAATTTCCCGAACGCACGCACACAGCGTCGTCAATCTTATCTGCTTCTTCTGGTATATAATCCTGAAATGAGGCTTTCTTATCTGTCAGGTATGCCTGCGCATACTGCTGGTTTTTCTCTGCATCCGCTTCGCTTGCCGCCGCCATCACAACCACTTCATCAGCATGGGTTCCATTTCCTGTATAAAACTGCAGCTCTGTTCCTTCTGTATGGTTTAACATCCCGGAGGCGACGCTGTCGTCCAGTTTTTTTAAGTCTCCTTCAAATGAGATCTCTTTTAAAAGCATCTTTGCAAGAGATTCCGTATCAATCTTCTTATTTTTTGAATTATTTTCCGCGGAAGCCTCCTTCGCTTCCCTGACGTCCATTTCCCTTCCTGCCGTATTGATGTTCCTGACCATCTGCACCGTTCCCCATATCATAACAAACGCAACAAAAAGATACATGGCGCTTAACATAAGCACACGGCAGTCCGCTCGCTTTACTCTGACCTTTTTCTCTTTCTTTTCCTTTGCTTTCCCCGCTTTTTTTACGGCAGTGTCGCCGGTCTGTCCGGCTGCTTTCTTTTTCCATTGTTTCATTCTTAATCCACTCCTGGCTCTTATCAAATGGCAGTCCTCACGTTACAGCGCTTTTTTCTCCCACAGCCGCGCCGGACTCCCCTCGGCGCCGCCCGCTCCTTACATTAGAAGAAAAAAGTGCAGAGACTATGGCAAAGCCAAAATAAAACTTCTCCACACATTACAGATTATTGCTAAGGCGGTTAAATAATATGTATTATTTTACTATTTTATCCAGCCGCCGCTCTTTATCCGAGGAAAAACTGCACTACTGCATAAACCTGTCTGTCTGATGCATTCAGCGAGACGATCACTTCCCCATTGTCCTTCCTGTACACAAACGGAGTGATCTCATCACCCAGCACAGCCTGCTTTTTATATTCTACGCGAAGCTCTCTGACACGTGCGCCCCGCTCCAGAAACTCCATCGCCATCTGTACATACTGCCGGTTATTGACATGGTGGTTTGTGTCCAGATGATATTCCCGGACAAGGATTTTTTCCTGTTTCTGTCCCTCTTTTGGCAGACGGATTCTTCTGGGCGCATACTCCATCTCCAGCGGCTCCGCCTTTCCATACACATCGCCAATCTCCGGCGTTACCAATATCGGGCGTGCTTTCTCTGTGTCGACCAATACCCAGTTTGAATTTGCCTTTGCAACACAATTTCCCTCCGCATCAGTGATCAGGAAATTGCGCAGCCCAAACATCTTCTCATATCCATACGCCTGTGTCCCAATGACAATGCGCTCCCCCATCTTCGGATATCGTTCTATTACGATCTGCCAGGAATTTAATACCCACATCAAATGACGCTCCCTGTGAAAGTCCAGACCGACTCCCAAATCTTCCGACTGGAAATTGGTACAATCCTGCATATAATCTATCACAGCGCCCAGACTAAGCCTTCCATCCTCTGCCGACTCACTGTACCGGACTCTGCTCTCAAACGTATACATTCCTCACAACCTCCTGCCGTATTAAACAAAGCGGATCCCTCCGCTGACATTCTCTGAATCTGCCTGACACATCCGACGCCGCCCGACACATCTAACGCCACCTGAAAATATCTGACGCCGCCCGAAAATATCCGACGCCGCCTGACACATCTGACGCCGCCCGGCGCACATTAGACACTGTCCGAACTTATTCTGACATTCTCTGCTACTATGCCACTTGATATTATAGAAAACTTAACGCCTGATTGCAAGGTATAAATTTATACAAAAAAGTAACTTTCTACGCCTGTTTCATTATATAGATTTCCCCGAAAAGCTTTGCATATCAAAATTTTTATGATATTATGTTACTATTCGCAGTATTTTCAAAAAATATATTGGAGCGCATGAAATAAGATGAGCCTTTGGAAAAATTTTTGGGGACATTTGAGAACCATTTTACATCACAAAAAACTGGTGCGCAGAAATTGCTTCCGCGCCGGACTGTATTTGCAGGGAATTACGCACGACTGGTCTAAATATACGCCAGTAGAATTTTTTAACGGCGTCCGCTATTATCAGAACGGCAAAAAAAGTCCAAACAAAGCCGAAAAAACGGCAAAAGGCTATTCCTCCGCCTGGCTTCACCACAAAGGCCGGAACCGCCACCACTATGAATACTGGATTGATTTTCCAGACAACGCAGACGAGGGATTGACAGGTATGCCAATGCCAGTCCGTTACGTGATCGAGATGTTCTGCGACCGGGTTGCCGCCAGCAAAAACTATAATCCCGACACATATACCGATGAATTTCCCCTGCAATATTATGAGAAGTGGAAATCACACTATGTCCTCCACCCGGATGCGCAGGCTCTTTTGGAAAAACTTCTCCGTATGCTTGCCAGCCAGGGAGAGGAGGCGGTTTTTTCTTATATCCGGAATGAGCTTGACTGGAAGAGTTCGCCAAGACACTGAGAAATGCCCGACAATCCAAATGAGACAGAAAGACAGGTTTTTGAGCATGAAGATGAAAGATTTTATAAAACAAAACAGACATATTATTTTTATCTTATATTGTCCAGTCTACCTGTATTGCTTTGCCTGGCTGGAAGCGCGCGACAATGTGCCTTTCAAGCCGATCCATTGCTTTGTCGATGACTGGATCCCTTTCTGTGAAGTATTTATCATTCCTTATCTTCTCTGGTTTTTATATGTCGCGGCTGTTTTATTGTTCCTCTTTTTTCAGAGGGAACATCTGGAAGATTACTATCGGTGCGCCGCCGCGCTGATCCTGGGCATGAGCACCTGCCTTTTGATCTATTATCTCTTTCCGAACGCACAGCAGATGCGCCCGGAACATTTTGCGCACACAAATATATTTACAGATATTATTTCCTTTATTTATACGGCGGACACGGATACCAATGTCCTGCCAAGCATCCATGTGTATAATGCCGTGGCAATCCACACTGCATTTTCCACCAGTCATGCTTTCCGCAGCAAAAAGGGCTGGAGGCTGGCCTCCTTAACGCTCTGCACCCTTATCTGCCTGTCTACGATGTTTTTAAAACAGCACTCCTTCCTGGACGTCATTACAGCAGTGGGATTATATCTCGTATACTATATCCTGATATACCGTCTGCTGCCGGAACGCCGCAAAAAACAGTAACAGACAGGACAGAGAATCCCGGCAATGTCAAAACGGCATCAAAGCGGCGCGCACACATCTGCGAGCCATTCCCGCTCCTCTTTTGTGAGATACCCTGCGATCTTTTCATAGACCTGTTCGTGATATCTATTTAGAAGCTGCCGCTCCCGGTCGCTCATCTGTCCAGCGTCAATCGCCTCCCTCTCAAACGGTACAACAGTCAACGGCTCAAACCCCATAAACCGCCCAAAATCATTTTTTTCCTTTTCCACACATAAAAGCAGATTTTCCAGACGAATCCCGTACTGTCCCTCCAGATAGATTCCCGGCTCGTCTGACGTGATCATCCCGGCTTCGAGGACTGCATTTTTGCCCGGTCCATTCAGCACGCGGTAACGGAACGCATTGGGTCCCTCGTGGACGTTAAGCAGATATCCTACGCCATGTCCAGTCCCATGCCGGTAATCGCACCCCATATCCCACAATGGCTTTCTTGCGGCATAATCCAATACAATGCCGGAACAGCCGTGCAGGAATTTTGCCGCGCAGAGGTTCAGATTGCCGCGCAGTACCGCCGTATAATATTTTTTCTGCTCCTCGGTCGCCCTGCCCCCCAGCAGGATCGTGCGGGTGACGTCTGTCGTCCCTTCCAGATAATGACCGCCGCTGTCCAGCAAAAGGAAGCTTTCTGGAAAAAGGCTGACTGCTGTTTTTTTAGTCGCAGAATAGTGGACAATCGCGCCGTGTTCCCCATATCCGGCAATCGTATCAAAGCTTGCCCCCAGATAATGCTCCTGCTCCCGCCTGAACTGCTCCAACTTCTCCACCACGGAAATCTCAGTCAGGGGAATCGTATCAATATTATGTTTCAGCCAGTAAATAAATTTTGTCAGCGCAACGCCGTCCCGGATGTGCGCCTTCTTCTCATTCTCTATCTCTGTCTCATTTTTGACCGCTTTCCACATGGCAATCGGACTGACCACAGGAACCGCCCTCTTTAAATCAGGAAAACCGGCGAGAAGCCGCGCGTTTACTGTAGAGTGATCCACGAGAAGCCGTCCATCCTGCAGATCGCCGCCCAAATACTCATACACCGCATCATATTCTGCAAAAGAAACGCCGTCATTTTTTAACTGCGCCTCTTCTGCCTCTGAAAAAATCCCCTCCCCCGCAAAAAGTACACAGTCTTTTTCTGTCACAACAAGATAAGAAAGCACGACCGGATTGCATGGAATATCATTTCCCCGGATATTCAAAAGCCATGCGATCTCATCCAAAGCAGTCAGGAGCATTCCCTGCGCGCCGTGCTCTGTGATAAACCGGCGAAGCCGGCCAAGCTTGGAAATGCGGCTCTCGCCGGCATATTCCTCCGACAGGATCCACGCTTTCTCATGGTGGATCGCCGGCCTGCCGCGCCAAATCTCCCCGACCAGATCGTGCGTTATATCAATCTCGACTTCTCTGTCATGCAACACCCGCATCATGCCGTTTAACCATTCTCTGGACACCATCCTTCCGTCCGTTCCCAAAACACTTCCATCTGTAAGCTTATCTTTGATATATTGGTAAACCTTTGGCACGCCCTCTGTCCCATCCCGAAACAGCGTAATCCCGCTGCCCCGCAGCTGCGCCTCCGCCTGAATATAATATCTGCCGTCTGTCCAGAGACCCGCCTCGTCCTGCGTTACCACAAGACTGCCCGCAGAACCATCAAACCCCGAAATATATTCCCGTGTCTTAAAAAAATCCTGGATATACTCCGAACCGTGAAAATCATTTGTCGGAATAAAATACATATCAATATCTGCTTCTTTCATCTTTTCACGCAGTGATCTTAAACGCTCTGTAATCTCCATCCTCTGCCTCCCATAAAAGTTTTTTCCAGTATAACACAACAAAGGAAAAAAATACATCACAAAAGCCGCCAGGCTGACCCTAAGCGGATACAAAGCCTGCGCCGTCAGGCTGACCCTAACATTCCCTGCGCCTTTACCAGCTCATAATACTTTCCATGCTTCTGCAGCAGCTGTGTATGTGTTCCTTTCTCCACAATACCGCCGTCGTCAATATACATAATGCAGTCCGCATTTTGGATCGTGGAGAGGCGGTGCGCGATAATAAATGAAGTCCGCCCCTTTAACAGCTCATTTAACCCGCGCTGCAGCACCAGTTCTGTCTCCGTATCAATACTGGAGGTCGCTTCATCCAAGATCAAAATCGCCGGATCTGCCAGAAGTGCGCGCGAAAAAGAAATCAACTGTCTCTGCCCCGCTGAAAGACGGCTTCCCCGCTCATTGACCTCCGTCTCGTAACCATGATCCATCTGCATGATAAAATCATGTGCGCAGACCGTTTTGGCCGCACGGATAACTTCCTCGTCCGTTGCCGTCTTATTGCCATAACGGATATTTTCCATGATCGTCCCGCCAAAGATAAAACTGTCCTGCATCATAACTCCCATCTGGCTGCGCAGGGAGTGGAGCGTCACCCCGGAAATATCAACCCCGTCAATATAGATCGTCCCACTGTCCACATTATAAAAACGGCTGATCAGATTAACAATCGTACTTTTCCCGGCTCCGGTTGGTCCGACAAACGCGATCGTCTGCCCTTTTTTTACATCAAAACTTACATTTTTCAGGACAGGGACGCCATCTTCATAAGAGAAGCAGACATTCTGAAAGCTTAAGTCGCCGCGGATTTCCGGCATCTCTGCCGCACCCGGCACATCCTTGACCTCCAACGGCTCGTCTATCGTCTCAAAAATACGCTCCAGATAAGAAACTGCCGTAAGCACGCTGTTATAAAAACCGGCAATCGTATTGATCGGCGCCCAGAACCGGCTGATATACGACGTAAACGCTATCAGCACGCCCACTTTGATATCGCCTGAAATAATCGCCGATACGCCCAGCACATAGATAAACGCCGTTGTGATGGTAGAGATCAGATCCACCATCGGCGCCATCGCAAAACTGTAATACGTTGCCGTCAGCCATGACCGGCGGTAGTTCATGCTCAATCTGTTAAAAATCTTGAGATTTTCCTTTTCCCGGACAAATGCCTGCGTCACGCGAATCCCATTGATGCTTTCCGCTATGTATGCATTCAGGTTCGACTGTTTATTGCTCTGCAGCTGCCATGCATGTCTCTGCCTTCTTTTCAGAAAAATAACAAAGACGATCAGCACAGGCAGTCCGCACAGACAGACAATCGTCAGACGGAAATCCATGCTAAACATAAAGCCGATAATAAAAAACAAGTTAAAAAATTCCGTCACCGTATTTAAAATCCCATTTGACAAAATATCGCTCAGGTTGTTGACATAATTGACTACCCGCACTTGAATCTTCCCATGCGGCCGCGTGTCATAATAGGAAAACGGAAGCTCCTGCAAGTGGAAAAAAAGATCCTGCCTGATCTGATAAATGATATCCTGCCCAATCTGGACAGTCAGGGAAATCTTTATCCTTAAACAGATCACAATGTAGATGCAGGCTGCGGCGGCAACGGCGGACAACGCGCAGATCCCCGCAATATCTTTCTCCGGAATATACTCATCCATCACAAGCTGAAACAGCTTCGGGATGCAGGTCGCCAGAAAAGATGACGACAACATAAAAAATAACGCCAGCAACATTTTCTTTTTATGTGGTTTCACATATTTGACCAGCCGTTTCAACTGCCCAAAATCAAAATTTTCTTCTAATTCTTCATCCATGTCATAACGGTTTCTAGCCATAATGATCCCCTTTCCTGCTCCTCTTTTCACGCTCATCCCATGCCTGGGGCTTACAGACCTCGCCGCAAAAATCGGCCGCTCCTCATCCCTATCTGTACACCCACTGCATAGACCGGCCGCTCCTCATCCCCATCTGTACACCCACTGCATAGACCGGTCGCTCCTCATCCCCATCTGTACATCTGCCACATAGACCAGTCGCTTCCTCATCCCCATCTGTACATCTGCCACATAGACCGGTCGCTCCTTATCTCCATCTGTACACCCACTGCATAGACCGGCCGCTCCTCATCCCTATCTGCAGACCTCGCCGCAAAAAACTACTCCGGCACAATATCCGGATACTGGTGTCTGTATACCGTCGCATAATAGCCGCCCTGCTCTATCAGTTCCCTGTGCGTCCCGCTCTCAATAATCCTTCCCTGATCTAGCACCAGTATCTTATCCGCATTCATAATAGAAGAAATGCGGTAAGCGATGATAAACGTCGTACAGGTATGGTTAATATTTTCAAGCTGTTTCTGGATATAACTCTCTGTCTCCATATCTACCGCAGAAGTTGTATCGTCCAGTATAAGGATTGCCGGTTCTTTTAACAGCGCCCTTGCCAGCGAGATGCGCTGCTTCTGACCGCCGGAAAGCCCCACGCCGCGCTCGCCAACGATTGTGTCATAGCCATCCGGCATACTCTTGATAAACAAATTTGCATCCGCCATAACAGCCGCTTTCTTTACTTTTTCAAAACTGCAGTCCGGATCGCCATAAGCAATATTACCCTCGATCGTGTCCGAAAAAAGGAACACATCCTGCATCGCAATCCCAATATTGTCCCGCAGATCATATAAATCCATATCCCTGACGTCGACGCCGTCTACCAGCACTTCACCGTCCGTCACATCAAAGAAACGGCACAAAAGGTTCATCACCGTCGATTTCCCAGAACCGGTCGTCCCGATGATTCCCACCGTCTCACCGCTCTTTACATCAAAAGAAATATCCTTCAAAATATCTTCATCATCCGCGCGGTAAGAGACATTCCGAAACGTTACATTTCCCTGCAGATGGCGGCGCGCCACAGGCGATCCCGGCCGTTTCACATCAGGTTCCGCCGTATATGTCGCATAAATTTTCTCCACAGAAGTAGTAAACCGCCCAATATCGTTCACCCACCAGCCAGCCATCCGCAGGGGCATTGTCAGCATCCAGAGATAGCCGTTGATCGCCACCAGATCGCCCATTGTCATCTGCCCGTAAACTACCATGACGCCTCCCACCAGGATCAGGATAATATTTAGCAGATAAGAGAGGAACTCAAATGCCGGCACATATTTTTTCCAGATATTGGCCGCGCCAAACTCTGCCTGCCGGTATTTATTATTTTCCACAGTAAACTTTTCCATCTCATATTCTTCTTTTGCAAACGCCTTGACCACCCGGTTTCCGCTGATATTTTCCTGCACAAATGCATTCAGGCTCGAAAAAGCGTTCCGGCATTCCTGAAAAGCCGGCTTGACATTTTTTGCCTGCGACCATGTCGTCAGCGCGGCGATCGGCAAAATCAGAAGCATGCCAAACGCCAACGGCACGTTGAACAAAAAAATCAAAACAAGCGCCAAAACAAAATACAGGACATTTTCATAAATGATATAGATAACATATGCCACAAAATGACGGATCGCATCCATATCGCCAGTCTGCCGGCTCATCAAATCTCCGGTTCTGTTTTTGTTATAAAAGGCAAAGTCCTCCTGCAAAAGCTTTCGGTAAACAGTGTCCCGCATCTGGTACAAAACAGCCTGCGAGCTCGTCTCATACAAAACCTGAGACGCCACGCGGCACACGCCTTTTACCACGATCAGCCCCACCAGAAAATAAACCAGTGGCATCAACCGGTCATACTGGCCGCCTCCGATCACATCATCAACTATTATTTTGGACACATATGGTCCCGTCAGTCCGGCGGCAACCAGAATAGTGCTAAGCACCAGCCCCAAAAGCATCCGCCATCGATAGGGCCGCAAAAATGAATAAAACCATTTCATTGGAGTCATGGCATTTTTCTCCTTTCCCTCCACTTTGGAAATAGGCGTTTGTGAAATGATAGATTAAAATCATAATTATGTTAAAGTATAAAAAGATAAAATGCAAATTAATATAATAGAACGATATAAAAATAGAATAAAATGTTTTAAAACAAAAAAATAGAATAAATCGCTTTTTCCATCCATTGAAATTAAGCATTGGGAAGTGTTATAATATCCGAAAAGCAACTTACTACAGACAAGACGGATACCATAGCTATCCAGAAAGAACCAAATGGACCCAATATGGAAATCGGAGGAAAACCATGCAAAACCAGAGAAATGCCATGCAAAACCAGTTTGAATACACAGATCGATTAAATCATCCAATGGAAGCTTTTTTCCATGACGCAGCGCCGGATAATTTCCCGATTCTGCCGCACTGGCATTATTTTGTTGAGATCATCCACCTGAAGAAAGGCTACACAGAAATGACCTGCGGTGATTCTGTCTATGTCCTGCGCCCCGGTGATATGATTGTCTTTTGCCCGCAAAGAGTACATTCCATCGACGTTCTTTCCGGCATCGACACGCCCGCTGGCTTGCAGAGCGACAGGCGGGCATCGGATACCAAGCTGTTCCAAAAGAATGCCAGACCCAGGAATAACATTGAACACCATGCGATCTATCCCGTGCCTACAGACGTTGCAGCAGATAAAAAATTGCCGTCTATCCATTATGAAGTGTTAAAGTTTGACTTAAACTACCTGCAGACAAACCATCGGTTTAAAACGCATTTTTCCCGCGCCCTGACCTATGTATTTGAAAATAGTCCAAAAAATATCTACTTTTCAGCAGATACCTTAAAAACATATGGCATGGATCACCTAATGGAACAATGCATTTATGAAATGGAATTTGCCAAATATGGATGCGACGTCGCCAACAGCTCGCTGATTGCAATCCTCCTGACCAAAATGATGCGCTGCTGGCTCTCCTTAGGGCTGCCCCTGAATGATATCATGTGGGAAACCATATCTGACCATCCCGCCTTTGAAGAAATCGCCACATATATTGACGAACATTATAACGAATCACTGCGGGTAAAAGATCTGGCCAATCTGTTTGGCATGAGTTATTCTTATTTTTCCAAACTGTTCCGCCAGACATATAACCAGTCCTGTAAAGAATATATTGAATTTACCCGTCTAAACCATGTGCTGGATTTGCTGCGCTTTACCCACCTGGATCTGACATACATCAGCCAGGAAACCGGGTTTTCCGACTGCAGCCACTTGATACGTACTTTCAAAAAATGGACTGGAACAACCCCTATGCATTGGAGAAAGGAAAATGGATACCGCTGATATTTTCCGGAGCGCGCCTCTTCTTCACTCGCATAACAAATCACTCAATGCAGCAAATTCCTGCAGAGAAAGTTTCTCGCCGCGCACATTTTCGGGCAGACCAAGCTTTCGGAGCGCCGCCGCCGTCTCCTCCTTTGTCACCGGCAAATCGGTATCATTGCCAATCCCATTCTGCAATGTCTTTCGCCGCTGGTTAAAAGAAGCCCGGATCACCCGAAACAAAAAAGCTTCATCACGGACAGCGACCGGCTTTTCCCGGCGGCAGTCCAGACGGATCACCGCCGACCCGACATTTGGTCGAGGCATAAAACAGTTTGGCGGTACATTTGCCACAATCTCAACCCCGGCATAATATTGTACTGCCAGCGACAATGCGCCGTACTCCTTTGTCCCCGGCTGCGCCTGCATTCTTTCCGCCACTTCCTTTTGCACCATGACAGTCATGCAGGCCAGTGGCACATGGCTCTCAAAAAGTCCCATAATAATCGGCGTAGTAATATAATAAGGCAGATTCGCCACTACTTTGATCGGACTGCCATTATTCTTTTTCTGCACAATTTCTCCGATATCTAACTTTAAAATATCCTGATTGACAATCGTTACATTATCATATTCCGACAAGGTATCAGCAAGGATTGGAATAAGTTTTCCGTCAATCTCTACCGCCATAACCTCCCTTGCCGCCTCACAGAGATATTGTGTCATCGTGCCAATGCCCGGACCAATCTCCAGGACAAAATCATCCTCTGTGATATCCGCCGCACGAACGATCTTGTCCAAAACATGCGTATCAATCAAGAAATTTTGCCCATATTTTTTCTGAAAATGAAACTGATACTTTTGTAAAATTTCTATCGTGTTTTTAGGAATCCCTAATGCTGCCATCTCAATCTCCATTCTGCCGCTTTCACGTTCAGCCCTTGCTTGAGGCTGCAGACCTCGCCGCAAAAATCAGCCGCTCCTTATCTCATGGAAGCCGCTCCATAATAGCCGCTTCTGCTTTATCCAATAAGCCTCTGCCGCTTTTGGATTCTTTATGCACCTCGGCAATTTGTCAAATAGACAGGTTCACCTGTATTTCCCATTTTCTCAATACCCGAAAACTGATTTCTCAAATCAGAAACAAGTCTGATCTGAGAAATCAGTTTTCACTCCTGTCAAAATTTTATCTGAATTATTTCATATCTCTTATTCTACTTTACGATACCGCAAAAAGCAACGGTTATTCCAGATATTTCTTATCCCTAAACCATAACTGCGTCGGAGTCAAAAGGCATTTTACCCTCAAAGCAAACGAGGCAGCTTTCCTGCAAAAACTGCCCGCGCCAAACAACATATCATTACGAAAGTCATTGAGAGGTTAATTTTCCTTCAGTTCTTTGTAAGTATGAGAAATTAAAATAACGGCAACAATAAATGTCAAAATGTCTGATACAGGCATGGAAAACAAAACTCCATCCAGTCCCCAAAACACAGGGAGCAGCACCGCCAACCCAACGCCGAACACTACCTCGCGCAACATGGAAAGCGCAGTAGACGCCGCCGCTTTTCCCATTGCCTGCAAGAAAATAAAACACGCTTTATTGATACAGGCCATGATGATCATACATAAATAAACGCGAAACGCTTTGATTGCAAAATCCGTATAATAGCCGCTTTCATTTGCAGCGCCAAAAATGGAAATGAGTTGTTTTGGAAAAAACTCAACCAAAACAAATGCAACTGCACCTACAAGGGCTTCTGCAGTCAGTAATTTTGTGAATAATTCTTTGACACGCAATTTTTTACCCGCGCCTATATTATAACCCACGATCGGAATGCAGCCGGCTGCCATACCAACAACAATCGAAATAACGATCTGGAAAAATTTCATAACAATACCGACAACAGCCATTGGAATTTGGGCATATTGCGGCTGACCAAATATTTTATCTATTGCGCCATACTTGCGGATCATATTGTTGATCGCCGCCATTGCAGCTACTAAAGAAATTTGTGATAAAAAACTTGTAATCCCTAAAAGTAACGTCTTATTGCAGATTTGACGGTCAATTTTTAAGTCATTAAGCGATGGCTTGATGATCCTCATATGCAGGATATACCATATCGCCAATATCGCTGTGATAATTTGACCGATTACCGTCGCAATAGCCGCCCCCTTCATTCCCCATTTGAATACGAAAATAAAAACCGGGTCAAGTATGATATTGGCAACCGCGCCAATCAGCGTAGAAGCCATAGCAAATTTTGGGTTTCCGTCCGCCCGGATAACAGGGTTCATTGATTGCCCGAACATATAAAAAGGAATGCCAAGACTGATATAAAAAAAGTATTCCTTTGAATTAAAAAAAGTTTCCTCGTTTACAGTTCCACCGAACATTGCTATAATTGGCGTCTGAAAAATCAAATAAATAACGGTTAGCAATACGCTGCTTGCTATGATCATAATGATCGCATTACCAACGCTTTTTTTGGCAGAAAGCATCTCCCCTTTGCCAAGGCAGATACTGACAAACGCACAGCAGCCGTCACCAATCATAACAGCGATGGCAAGTGCAACTACGGTAAGAGGAAATACAACCGTATTGGCTGCATTCCCGTATGAGCCAAGATAACTGGCATTTGCAATAAAAATCTGATCCACAATATTGTAAAGCGCGCCAACTAAAAGGGAGATAATGCAAGGAATTGCATATTTTCCCATTAGCTTTCCAATACGCTCTGTTCCTAAAAATTGATTAGATTGTTTCTCCTTTTCCCTATTCCTTTCTTCGACACTATGCTCCATTGGTTCGTAATTATCTGGTTTCGTTGGTTTTTCTTTGACATTATGTTCCGTCATTTCATAATTATCTGGCTTCATTGGTTTTTCTTTGACATTATGTTCCGTCGTTTCGTAATTATCTGGCTTCATTGGTTTTTCTTTGACATTGTGTTCCGTCATTTCATAATTATCTGGCTTCATTGGTTTTTC
>CANQCD010000037.1 GCA_947589455.1 uncultured Lachnospiraceae bacterium
ATTTATTTTGTGTCCCTGGGCTGCGACAAGAATCTGGTGGACAGTGAGATGATGGTCGCAGGCCTTAGAAAGGCGGGGCATCAGATTGTGGATGATGAATCAAACGCCGAGGTTATTGTAGTAAACACCTGTTGTTTTATCGGAGACGCCAAGGAGGAGAGCATCAATACCCTTCTTTATATGGCAGAGTGGAAGGAGAGAGGGCGCTGTAAGCTTTTGGTCGCCGCCGGCTGCCTTGCGCAGCGGTATCACAGTGAGATCAGGGAAGAGATCCCCGAGGTCGATGCGATCGTCGGGACAATGGGATATCAGGCGTTAGCCGACGCGATTGAGAATGGGATAAAAGACGCCGGCCAGACGAGAGAGTATATGGAGAGCATTGATTATCTGCCGGAGCCGGATGTGACGAGAGACAGTTTGACAGGCGGGTATTTTGCTTATCTGAAAATCGCCGAGGGCTGCGATAAATGCTGCAGTTACTGTGTGATTCCTAAAGTGCGCGGGAAGTATCGGAGCGTGCCGATGGATAATCTTTTGAGACAGGCGGAGCATTTGACGGAGAACGGAGCAAAAGAGCTGATCTTAGTAGCGCAGGAGACGACGTTGTACGGCGTCGACCTGTATGGCGAAAAAATGTTGCCCAGGCTGTTAGAAAAGCTGTCGGAGCTGTCTGGGCTGAAATGGATCCGGATTTTATACTGCTATCCGGAAGAGATTACAGAAGAGCTGATACAGGCTGTCAAAACGCTGCCAAAGGTATGCCATTATCTGGATATCCCGATCCAACATGCATCGGATGCTGTGTTGAAAAGGATGGGGCGGCGGACGGACAGGGCTTCCCTGGAAAAACTGATCCTGCGCCTGCGGCAGGAAATACCGGATATTGTTTTGCGGACAACCCTGATCACAGGATTTCCCGGCGAGACAGAACAGGATTTTGAGATCCTAAAGGCCTTTGTACAGGCAATGCGGTTTGACCGTCTTGGCGTATTTTCGTATTCCAGGGAAGAGGACACGCCGGCAGCAGAAATGGATGGACAGGTGCCGGAGGAGATTGGTGAGGCGCGCAGGGAAGAGATCATGCAGCTTCAGCAGGAGATTGCCTTTGAAAAAAGCGCAGGGCAGATCGGCAATGTGCTGGAGATCATGGTAGAAGGCAGGCTTCCGGAGGAAGGAGTATACATAGCAAGGACATATATGGATGCGCCGGATGTAGACGGCTATGTATTTGTTGAGAGCGACTGGAATTTGATTTCCGGGGATTTTCTTGAAGTGAAGATTACCGGGGCAGACGGATATGATTTGATAGGAGAGATAGCATGAATTTACCAAATAAGATAACAATGATACGGATCGTATTGATTCCCTTTTTTGTATTCTTTATGTTGACGGAGTTTGTTCCATATTCTCGTTATATCGCGGCGGTAGTGTTTATTGTGGCGAGCCTGACGGATACGTTGGACGGTTATCTGGCAAGGAAATATAATCTGGTGTCTAATTTTGGGAAGTTTATTGATCCTTTGGCAGATAAGCTTCTGGTATGTTCCGCTCTGATCTGCTTTGCGGCGATTCCGGAAAATCCAATGCCGGCATGGGGAGTGATCGTTATCATCAGCCGGGAATTTATTATCAGCGGGTTCCGCCTGGTAGCGTCGGATTCTGGAGTTGTGATTGCCGCAAGCTGGTGGGGCAAGGTAAAGACTGTGGTGCAGATGGTGATGTCTGTCCTTTTGATCGTTGATTTTCAAGGAAAGATAATTGACATGGCTGAACTGGCATTGATCTATCTTGCCATTCTTTTAACAGTTGTATCGCTTATCGATTATTTGTGGAAAAACTGGAAAGTTTTAGATGATGGAAGGATGTAAGGGTTTGCGGGAGCTGCCGTGTGTTTTGAAATGACAGGCAGCTTTTTTATGAGATAGGAAATTGCAAGTCCTTCTAAAGAAGGGCTTTGAAATGTAGTGGGACGCAAGTGCACCAGCGCAGGCGGTGTCCTTTATGATAAGATGAGAAATTGCAAGGCTTCTTAAAGAAGGGCTTTGAAATGTAGTGGGACGCAAGTGCACCAGCGCAGGCGGTGCCCTTTATGATAAGATGAGAAATTGCAAGGCTTCTTAAAGGAGGGCTTTGAAATGCAGTGGGATGCAAGTGCGCCAGCGCAGGCGGTGCCATTTTAGATGGGAAAGGCAGGGAAAGAGGATGGAATGGGAAGAGGAAACGAAAGAGCTCGTCGCCCTGCTCAAAGAAAAGGGCTGGCATATTTCTACGGCGGAATCCTGTACGGCAGGAATGGTGGCCGCAGCGGTCGTTGACGTGCCGGGAGCGTCGGAGGTATTTGAAGAAGGTTATATTACGTATTCAGACAGGATAAAGAAAAAACTGTTGGGCGTGCCGGAGGAAGTCTTACAGAAATATACTGCGGTCAGCAGCCAGACGGCAGAAAAAATGGCAGAAGGCGCCCGAATGGCTTCCGGGGCGGAGCTTACCGTTGCCGTGACTGGTTATGCAGGGCCGGGAGCGGCAGAGGACGGCACTCCGGCGGGGACAGTATATATCGGCGTCTGTTCCAAAGGGCAGCCGCGGGTCAAAAAATTCCTGTTTGACGGGAGCCGAAAGCAGATAAGAGAAAAGGCGGCAAAGGAGGCGATTCGTTTTGCATTGGAAACCTTGCGGTAAAGAAAGACAGCGCACCGGATGGAATATACTGCCACTGGGGAGGAACAGAGATTGAGCACGGTAATAGTGATCGGCGGCGGGGCGGCCGGGATGATGGCAGCGATCGCCGCGGCAGACAGCGGCAATCGGGTTGTCCTGTATGAGCAGAATGAGAAACTGGGAAAAAAGCTGTTTATTACAGGAAAAGGGAGATGTAATATAACAAATGAAAGCGATGTAGAGACTTTGCTGCGGAATGTGACACAAAACCCGAAATTTTTATATAGTGCGTTTTATTCTTTTGACAGCTATTATATGATGGATTTTCTGGAGCGGGAGGGACTTGCCCTGAAGGTCGAGCGCGGCGGGCGTGTCTTTCCGGCTTCCGACAAATCTTCGGACGTGATAAAGACGCTCCAGTCTGCGTTGAAGAGAAGGGGCGTGGAGGTAAGGCTGCACGCAAAAGCGCTCAAAGTATTGACGCAGGGAAGCCGCTGCTGCGGCGTGCTGCTTGAACAGAACGGCAGGGCGGAGAAAAAAACGGCGGATGCGGTCGTCGTTGCTACGGGAGGGATTTCCTATCCCTCAACAGGCGCTGGCGGAGATGGATACCGTTTTGCGAGGGAGACGGGTCATTCTGTGACGGAGACGTCGCCGTCGCTTGTGCCGTTTTCTGTGAGAGAGGCCTATATCAAAGAACTGCAGGGGCTTTCCCTGCGCAATGTCAGGTTTACCGTGCAGGATGGGGAAAAGACACTGTACAGTGAACAGGGGGAAATTTTATTTACTCATTTTGGCGTCAGCGGGCCGCTTGTCCTGACGGCGAGTACGGTGTTGAGCGGGAAGGAGAAAAAGAGCTTTCCGGCATGGATCGACTTAAAACCGGCTCTTTCCAGACAGCAGCTTGACGGCAGGATTTTACGAGATTTTTCGGAGTACAGAAATTCCTTTTTTAAAAACAGCCTCGAAAAGCTCCTTCCGGCAAAAATGATCCCGGTGATCGTGGGACTTTCCCAAATACCGCCGGATAAGAGGGTCAATGAGGTGACGCGGCAGGAGAGGGAAGGGTTAGTCAGCCTGATCAAGGAGTTTCCGTTTACAGTGGAGGGACTTCGGGGATATGACGAGGCAATTATTACCAGGGGAGGAGTCTCTGTAAAGGATATCAATCCTGCGACGATGGAGTCAAAAAAAGTCCGGGGGCTGTATTTTGCCGGAGAGGTGTTAGACCTGGATGCCAAAACAGGAGGGTTTAACTTACAGATTGCATGGTCTACTGGACATCTGGCGGGAATCAGTATTTCTTAGGCGGTTTTGAGAGAGACTGCAGGGCGGATCAAGGGGATGCGGCTGGTCGTTTCCTTTTTGGAAAATTGCGGGAAACAGTGAGGTACGCCGGAAGGAGCGCCGTGGGATTTTTTATTGAGGAAGCCGATATATTATTATGGGAAAAGCAAACAGAAGATATGCTGGAAGGAGCGCCATGGGATTTTTATTGAGGAAGCGATCTATTATAGAAAAAGCAAACAGAAGATATGCCGGAAGGAGCGCTATGGGATTCTTTATTGAGGAAGCCGATATATTATGGGAAAAGCAAACAGCAGATATGCCGGAAGGAGCGCCGTGGGATTTTTTATTGAGGAAGCCGATATATTATAGAAAAAGCAAACAGCAGCTACGCTGAAAGGAGCGCTCTGGAATTCTTTATTGAGGAAGCCGATCTATTATGGGAAAAGCAAACAGAAGATATGCTGAAAGGAGCGCCGTAGGATTCTTTGATTATAGAAGCCGGCATATCATGGGAAAAGCGAACAGGAGGATGAAAAGATGGCAAGTATTGCAGTGGATGGGCCGGCAGGAGCCGGCAAAAGTACAATAGCAAAAAGAGTGGCGGAAAAGCTGGGCTTTATCTATGTGGATACCGGGGCAATGTACCGCGCTATGGCGCTGTATTTTTTGCGGAACGGGATACCAGGGGACGACGAGGCGGAGATTGGACGGGCATGTCAGGACATTACAGTTTCTCTTGCCTATGAGGACGGTGAACAGCAGGTGCTTTTAAATGGTGAAAATGTAAACGCATACATACGGACAGAAGAGGTCAGCATGATGACGTCCGATACTTCAAAATATCCTGAAGTGCGCAAAAAGCTATTAAGTCTTCAGAGAGAGCTGGCAGAGACAAAAGATGTGATCATGGATGGGAGAGATATTGGGACCTGCGTCCTGCCGGATGCCGATTTAAAGATTTTCCTGACAGCGAGCAGTGCAGAGCGTGCAAGAAGGAGGTATCGAGAGCAGGTCGAGCGCGGCATTTCCTGTGAATTAGAGCAGATTGAGAAAGATATCATTGCGAGGGATGAGCAGGATATGAACCGGGAGATTTCGCCTCTAAAGCAGGCGGAGGATGCAGTCCTTGTCGAGGCATCAGATATGACAATAGAAGAAGTGGTCGAGAGATTTGTAACGCTTTATAGAGACAGGACAAAGAAATGAGGAAGAGAAAGCTATGGAAGTAACAGTGGCAAAAAGCGCGGGATTCTGTTTTGGCGTAAAACGGGCTGTTGAAATGGTATACGGAGAGGCGGCGAAAGGGGGCGACGTCTATACGCTGGGACCGATCATCCACAATGAGCAGGTTGTGGATGACTTAAAAAGAAAGGGCGTAAAGATCATTGACTCCCCGGAAGAGCTGGAAAATTCAGGTGAAGCGACAGTGATCATCCGTTCCCACGGCGTGTCAAAAGAGGTGTATGACAGGCTGGTTCAGACTGGCGCAAAAATCGAAGATGCGACCTGCCCATTTGTAAAAAAGATCCATCAGATCGTATCCGAACAGCGAAAAAAAGGCTGCGAGATCATTGTGGCAGGAAATCCAGAGCACCCGGAAGTGCAGGGAATCTGCGGGTGGTGTGGAAATGAATGTACGGTAATGGAAAATGCATCGGATGCCGATAACTATAGGGTGGCTCCTGGGTCTAAGGTATGTATTGTAGCGCAGACGACATTTAATTACAAGAAATTCGAAGATATAGTTGATATTTTATCAAAAAAGAGTTATGATATACTTGTTATGAATACTATTTGCAACGCTACCGAAGTGCGTCAGACAGAAGCGGGTACTATTGCAAGTCAATCCGACGCGATGATAGTGATAGGTGGAAAACATAGTTCTAACACACAGAAGCTTTATGAGATATGCAGATCTGCGTGCAGGAACACGCATTTTATACAGACACTTGATGACCTGGATTTGAATCAATTTCAGTCCTTTCGTAGCGTGGGTATTACTGCCGGGGCTTCAACCCCAAATAATATTATTAAGGAGGTTCAATCATATGTCAGACATGAACAATGAATTTGAACAGATGTTGGAAGAAACATTAGTAACAATCCACAATGGGGACATTGTAGAAGGGACAGTTATCAGCGTTAAGGAAGACGAGATCGTTCTGAATATCGGTTACAAAGCTGATGGTATCATTACCAGAAATGAATACAGTAACCAGCCGGTTGATTTGACAGAGGTTGTTAAAGAAGGTCAGACAATGAGCGCCAAAGTATTGAAAGTGAACGATGGCGAAGGACAGGTATTACTTACTTACAAGCGTCTTGCGATGGAAAAGAGCAATGAGCGCATCAGAGAAGCTTTTGAGAAGAGAGAAGTGCTGAAGGCTACTGTCGCCACTGTATTATCCGGTGGTCTCAGTGTTGTAGTGGAAGAGACAAAGGTATTCATCCCTGCCAGTCTTGTATCAGATACGTATGAGAAAGATTTGACAAAATACGCAGGGCAGGAAATCGAATTTGTGATCAGTGAATTTAATCCGAAAAAGAGAAGGATCATCGGCGACAGGAAGCAGCTCCTGGTAGAAAAGAAGAAAAAACTCCAGGAAGAATTGTTTGCAAGGATCCATGTCGGCGACGTGGTAGAAGGTACGGTGAAGAACCTGACCGATTTTGGCGCATTTATCGACCTTGGGGGCGCAGACGGACTGCTCCATATTTCCGAGATGTCATGGGGACGTGTTGAGAATCCGAAGAAAGTGTTCAGTGTCGGCGATACGACAAAGGTACTGATCAAAGATATTAAAGATGACAAGATTGCGCTCAGCCTGAAGTTTGAGGATCAGAATCCATGGCTGGACGCAGAGAACAAATACAAAGTAGGTTCTGTTGTTGCCGGCAAAGTGGCAAGGATGGCAGATTTTGGCGCATTTATCGAGTTGGAGCCGGGTGTGGATGCACTGTTGCATGTCTCACAGATCTCAAAGGAACATGTAGATAAACCGTCAGATGTATTAAAAGTAGGACAGGAGATTGAGGCAAAAGTTGTCGATTTTAAGAAAGATGAACATAAAATCTCCCTCAGCATGAAAGAGCTGCTGATCGAGGCGGCTGCAGAAGAAGCAGCACGGGAAGAAGAGCCGGCTGTGACGGCAGAGGAAACCGCAGAGGCAGACGTGGAACAGGAGAGTTCAGAAGAGTAATGGGAAACTGCATATGCAGGTTTTTCGTCGCCTCATCGTGTAAAATACAGGGCGGATTGATTCGCCTGGAATGGGGAGCGGTTTTTCGTTTGAACAAAAACAGGTGCTGCACAAATGCCTGACGGATTTGGAAATGCCTGTTTGCAGGAATTGACAGGCAAGCGCAGAAAAATAATTTCGCCAATCTGTGGAATGCAGATTGGCGTTTTTTTCAGGAGGTTCTTGTATGGGTGATTATGAAAAATTCAAAGAAAAGGTTTTACAGCTGACAAAAATTGATTTGAATTGCTACAAGGAACGGCAGATGAAGCGCAGGATCGATTCGCTGATCAATAAGGCGAAGATCAAGAGTTATGATGATTATGTGGAGGCGCTCAAGACAGATAAGGCCTTATTAGAGGAGTTTGTTGCATACTTAACGATCAATGTATCAGAGTTTTACCGCAATCCAGACCAGTGGCAGCTCTTGGAAAAGGACATATTTCCCTATCTGTTTGAAAAATTCGGACACAATATTAAGATTTGGAGCGCTGCATGTTCGACGGGAGACGAACCCTATACGTTAGCGATGGTTTTATCGAAATTTGTCCCGCTGGATAAAATCCAGATCGTGGCGACCGATATTGACAAACAGGTGCTGGCAAAAGCGCAGCTTGGAATGTATGACGAGAAGAGTTTAAAAGGCCTGCCCGCCGACCTGCGGGGAAAATTCTTTACAAAAGTAAGCGGCCGTAGCTATCAGATTTCAGAGGAAATAAAGAAATGCGTAAAATTCAGCCAGCATAACCTGTTAAAGGATGAATATCCGGACAGGTGCGATATGATCGTCTGCCGGAATGTGATGATCTATTTTACAGAGGAGGCAAAGCAGACAATGTACCGCAAATTCAATCAATCGCTGAAAAAAGACGGCGTTTTGTTTGTGGGGAGCACAGAGCAGATCATTTCGCCAAACCTGTATGATTTTTCTACATTAAAGTCGTTTTTTTATAAAAAAGATTAATGTATGGTCTACTTTTCCTGTTATCAGGATAGAAAGCGGATTCCGCGGGGTTGCACTCGCGGAATTTTTTTAGTACAATATAATTTATGTGAGTTGCAGAGACAGTGGAATATGGAAATGGAGGTTTTCCAATGGAGGAACGTATACGGATCGCAGTAGATGCGATGGGAGGGGATAATGCGCCGGATGTGACGGTACGGGGCGCAGTGGAAGCGCTGGATATGTCTGAAAAAATCTCAATTATTTTGACAGGAAGGACGGAAGCAATCCAGCGTGAATTGTCAAAATACGTATATGATGAGTCGAGGATTGAGATCGTACATGCGGAGGATGTGATTGGATTTGATGAACCGCCGGTTATGGCTATCCGTAAAAAGAAAAATTCTTCTATTGTCGTGGGGATGAATCTGGTAAAGAAAGGGGAAGCGGACGCCTTTGTATCCGCCGGGAGTACCGGTGCGATCTTGGTCGGCGGGCAGTTTGTGGTCGGAAGGATCAAAGGGATTGAGCGTGCGCCTCTGGCGCCATTGATTCCGACGATAGAGGGAAGTTCCCGGCGCAAACGTGGATGCCAGGTCATCCCATCTGCTTCAGTTCGCGCAGATGGGTTCGATCTATATGAAACATGTAAAAGGCGTGGAAAATCCAAGGGTTGCGATTGTGAATATCGGCGCAGAGGAAGAAAAGGGGAATATGTTAGTAAAGGAGACATATCCTTTACTAAAAGAATGCTCAGATATTAATTTTGTGGGAAGTATTGAAGCGCGGGATATCCCGAACGGGGACGCTGATGTGATCGTCTGCGAGGCTTTTGTGGGAAATGTTATCCTGAAATTATACGAAGGGCTTTCCAGCGCGATGCTGCACACGGTAAAAAATGGATTGATGCGTTCTCTTCGGAGCAAGATTGGCGGATTTCTGATCAAACCGGCGTTGAAACAGACGATCAAAGAGTTTATGGGGGAAGATCAGGGAGGCGCGCCTCTTTTGGGACTGAATGGGCTGGTAGTCAAAGCGCATGGCAGTTCTTCCAGCGATGAGATCAGGCAGGCTATTTATCAGTGCATCCGGTTCAATGAAGAAAAAATTAATGACAAGATCAAAGAAAATATAATAATGCAATAGAGGTGGCTCATTATGGAATTTGAAAAGCTTCAAATGATCATTTCGGAAGTATTGTCAATCAAACCGGAGGATGTCAAACCAGATATGTCTTATGTAGATGATCTGGGGGCGGACTCTCTGGAATTATTTCAGATTATAATGGGATTAGAGGAAGAATTTGATATTATAATTGATGAAGAAGAAGCAGAAAAAATGGTTACTGTAGAAGACACATTTCGTTTGCTCAGTGAAGGAAGCGTAGAATAAAGGAGTTTTGTATATGAAGCGGGAGAAAATACTTGAGTTTGAAAATTTGATTGGATATCATTTTAACAATCCAGATCTGTTGGTAACGGCGTTTACACACAGCTCCTATGCCAACGAAAAACGGCTGAAAAAATATGAGTGCAACGAGAGGCTGGAGTTTTTGGGAGACGCCGTGCTGGAGCTGTTTTCCAGCGAGTTTATCTATGCAAACAATCCACAAAAACCGGAGGGGGATTTGACAAGGATCCGGGCGAGTTATGTCTGCGAGCCCACGCTGGCGCTCTGTGCCAGGGAGATTAAGCTGGGGGAGTTCCTCCTGCTGGGAAAGGGAGAAGATATCACGGGAGGCAGAGACAGGGATTCTATTTTATCCGATGCGCTTGAGGCTGCGATTGGAGCAATCTATCTGGATGGCGGCTTTTCTCAGGCAAAGGATTTTATCCACAATGTTATCCTGAAAGATATTGATAAGAAGAAACTGTTTTATGACAGCAAGACGTATCTGCAGGAGATCGTACAGCGGGAACACAATGAGCTGGAATATGTACTGGACAGCGAAGATGGGCCAGATCACAATAAGACATTTACGGTCAGCGTGCATATTGACGGAAAGCAGGTTGCCCAGGCAGTTGGAAAGACGAAGAAAAAGGCGGAGCAGGCGGCGGCCTATCAGGCGATTTTGCTTTTGGATAAGACAAAGGAAGTACAGTCTTAAAAGAAACGGAGAGAACAGATGTATTTAAAAAGCCTTGAGGTACATGGGTTTAAATCTTTTGCAAATAAATTACTGTTTGATTTCCATAATGGGATCACGGCGATCGTCGGACCGAACGGAAGCGGGAAGAGCAACGTCGCCGATGCGGTGAGATGGGTGCTGGGGGAGCAGAGCGCAAAGCAGCTGCGCGGCGCCAGGATGGAAGACGTCATTTTTGCGGGAACCCAAATGCGCAAGCCCCTGGGCTATGCGTATGTGGCAATCACGATCAACAATGAGGACCACAAGCTTTCCGTCCCTTATGAGGAAGTAAAGATTGCCAGAAGAGTGTATCGCTCCGGGGAAAGCGAATATCTTTTGAACGGCGCGCCGTGTCGGTTAAAAGATGTCCAGGAGCTTTTGTTTGATACTGGTATCGGCAAAGAAGGGTATTCGATTATCGGGCAGGGACAGATTGATAAGATCTTAAGCGGCAAGCCGGAGGAGAGAAGGGAACTTTTTGACGAGGCGGCGGGAATTGTAAAATATAAAAAGAGAAAAGCGGCCGCAGAAAAGAACCTGGAAGAAGAGAGACAGAACCTGATTCGGATTGAGGATATTTTATCAGAGTTAGAAAAGCAGGTTGTCCCATTAAAGGAACAGTCGGAAAAGGCGAAAGTATATTTAAATTACCGTGATGAGCTGCGCAGTCTGGATATTAATCTTTTTCTGTCGGAGTATGAGAGGCTGCAGGGAGAGATGGAGGAAAATGAAGCAAAACAAAAGATTGCTTCAGGAGATTTGGAAGCGGCGGAAAAGGAGTTTGACCAGACGAAAGAGGAATATGTTGCGGCGGAGGCGGAGCTGGAGCAAAACAGCAAAGGACTGGAGCAGAAAAAAGAACTTCTGAATGCTGATTCCCTGTCGTTGAATCAGTCGGAAGGAGATATCCGTCTTTTAAACGAGCAGATCCATACAGTACGGCAGAATAAGGAGCATAATGAAGAAGTGCTCGCTTCGCTTGGTGAGAGGATTTCCGGGGCGCAGGAGGAGCGGACAGGCTATGCGGCGCAGAAAGAGGAAATCGAAGAGGCTCTGCGGGAGCTTTCGGAAAAACAGGCTGCAGGCAGGGAAAAAATTGACGCCCTGGGGCAGGAGATCACAGAGGAAGAACAGCAGATTGAGCAATGCAGGCAGGATATCCTTGGTTTTTTGAACGAAAATACAGATGTAAAGTCTGACCAGCAGCGTATTGTGACTCTTTTAGAGCAGAATAACCTGAAAAAGGCAGAGATTACAAAACAGGTGCTGGAGAATAAAACAGAGGCGACGATCCTTAACGAGGAATTGGAACGAGAGGAAGCCGTATACCAGGAACTTTCAGAGAAGATAAAGGCAGTGGATGACAGTATTTTAGAGCTGCGCCGTTCCCGGCAGGAGACAGAGCAGGAAGTGCAGGAACTGGAGCGGGAACACAGGCATACACAGCAGAGATATCATATTGCCAATTCAAAGTTAGTCTCTCTGCAGAATCTGACAGAGCGTTATGAGGGATTTGGCCAGAGCATTAAACGTGTGATGGAGCAGAAGCCGGATCATCCGGGGATTATCGGCGTAGTCGCAGATATCATCCGGGTGAAGAAGCAGCACGAGCTGGCGGTTGAGACGGCGCTGGGCGGAAGCATCCAGAATATTGTCACGGATAATGAGCAGACGGCAAAGGCGATGATCGCCCATCTGAAAAAGAACCGGTACGGGCGCGCAACGTTTCTGCCGCTTACCAATATCAAGGCAAAGCCGGTCAATTTATCAGGAAATATTTTGTCGGAGCCGGGTGTGATCGGGATCGCCTCCACACTGGTTGAGGCAGAAGAAAAATATTCTGCTCTGGTGGAGTATCTCCTGGGGCGTTATGTGGTGATGGATCATATTGACAATGCGATTGCCGTGGCAAAGAAATATCACCACACGATCCGTATTGTAACATCGGAGGGCGATCTGCTAAATCCCGGCGGTTCGATGTCCGGCGGCGCATTTAAGAACAACAATAATCTTCTGGGTCGTCGCAGGGAGATGGAGGAACTGAAAAAAGAGGCGCAGGAACAGAAAGAGCGCATGGAGGAATTAAAGACCCGGCTGAAAGAGAAGGAAGCGTCCGGCGAGGAGATTGGGAAAAAAATCTCTGCGAACCAGAAGGCAAAACAGGAGTTAAACTTAAAACAAAATACGGCGAAGCTAAACTGCGACAGGGCAAGACAGGATCTGGAGAAAAACAAAGAAAAATTAGACCTGATCCGTCTGGAGAGCAGCGAGATTGAGCAGAGGAAAGAAACCCTGATCCAGGACATTGAAAAGATCAATGAAAAAGTGCAGTCGAACGAGAGCCTGAGCAGGGAACGAGAGGAACGCGCCCATTTTTTAGAGGAAAATTTAGAAGAGCAGAAGAAGGCGTTAGAGCTGCTTTCGGAAGAGGATTCTAAATTTCTGCTGGATATTACGGCGAGAGAACAGAGCAGCCAGTTTGTGGACGAGAATCTGGCAAGGATCGACGCAGCCCTGGCGCAGTTAAACGAGGAGCTGGCCGCTGCCAGCCAGAGCGGCGCAGACGCAGACGCGCAGGTTGTGCAGAAAGAAGAGGAGATAAAAAAGACAGAAGAAAAGATAGAGGATATCAAACGCCACATCGAGAAATTAAAGAAAGGCATTGAAGAGGATACTTTAAAAAGAGAAGAGCTGAGCCAGAAGCATAAAGGTTTTTTTGAAAAACGGGAAGCGCTGGCTGCAAAGAAGGGCGATCTGGACAAGGAGTGTTTCCGCCTGTCAAACCAGAGGGAAAAGCTGCAGGAGCAGTTAGATTCCCACACGGATTATATGTGGGAAGAGTATGAACTGACCTACCACGCGGCAAAAGACAAGCAGACAGAGACAGCGTATCCGGCGGCGCGGATGAAAGAGGAAATCAGCAGGCTGAAAGGCAAGATGAAAGAACTGGGAGACATCAATGTCAATGCGATCGAGCAGTATCAGGAGGTAGAGGAACGCTATGGGCTTTTAAATACCCAGCATGACGACCTGATCAAAGCGGCGGAGGTGTTGACCGGGATCATTGCCGATCTGGATACCGAGATGCGCAGGCAGTTTGAAGAGCAGTTTGCGCAGATACGGATTCGGTTTGACGGCGTGTTTAAGGAATTGTTTGGCGGCGGAAGGGGAACGTTAGAGCTGACAGAAGATGACGATATTTTAGAGGCGGGCATCCGCATAGTAGCGCAGCCGCCGGGGAAGAAGCTGCAGAATATGATGCAGTTGTCCGGTGGGGAAAAGGCGCTGACGGCGATTGCACTGTTGTTTGCGATTCAGAGCTTAAAGCCGTCTCCGTTCTGTCTCCTGGATGAGATTGAGGCGGCGCTGGATGATTCCAATGTCAACCGCTATGCAGATTATTTACATAAGCTGACGAAGGAGACCCAGTTTATTGTGATCACCCACAGGCGCGGCACGATGAATGCCGCGGACCGGCTGTATGGCATCACCATGCAGGAAAAGGGAGTCTCTACGCTGGTTTCTGTCAACCTGCTAGATGAAAAGGACATTGCGCAATAGCAGTCAGTAAGATAAAAAGAAGCAGAAAAATGGCAGGGGATTTGAAACGGTTACTGTTTTTGCGGTCGGTAAGATAAAAAGAAGCAGAAAAAATGGCAGGGGATTTAAAACGGTTACTGTTTTTGCGGTCGGTAAGAGAAAAAGAAGCAGAAAAGAGATAGCAGGGGATTTAAAACGGTTACTGTTTTGGCAGTCGGTAAGATAATAAAAAGAGAGCTGAGGCGAGAAAATATGGGCGAAAAAAAAGGTTTTTTTGGAAGACTGATCCAGGGTCTTACCAAGACGAGAGATAATTTAAAGTCGGGGATTGACTCCATCTTCGGCGGTTTTTCCGAGATTGATGATGATTTTTATGAGGAATTGGAGGAAGTGCTGATCATGGCCGATATTGGCGTCGCGACGACAGATCGGATCATCACGGACTTAAAAGAAAAGGTAAAGGAGCAAAAGATCAAAGAGATCTCTTTGTGTAAGGAGCTTTTGATCGATTCGATCAAAGAGCAGATGAAGGTAGGAGAGACTGCTTATGAGTTTGAAAACAGGCAGTCTGTGATCCTTTTGATCGGAGTAAACGGCGTGGGCAAGACGACTTCGGTAGGAAAGCTTGCAGGACAGCTAAAAAGCCAGGGAAAGAAAGTAATCCTGGCAGCGGCGGACACGTTCCGCGCGGCTGCGATCCAGCAGCTGGCTGAGTGGTCAGGGCGCGCGGGCGTGGAACTGATCGCCGGACAGGAGGGAGGCGACCCGGCGGCTGTTGTGTTTGACGCAGTCAATGCGGCAAAGGCAAGGAAAGCGGACGTGCTGATCTGCGATACGGCGGGAAGGCTTCACAACAAGAAAAACCTGATGGAAGAATTAAGGAAGATCAACCGGATCATTGACCGGGAATTTCCAGACGCCCATAGAGAGACTCTGGTAGTCTTAGACGGGACGACGGGACAGAATGCGCTGGCACAGGCGAAGCAGTTCGGGGAAGTGACGGAGATCACGGGCATTATCCTCACAAAACTTGACGGCACGGCAAAGGGAGGCATTGCGATCGCAGTGCAGTCAGAGATGAACATTCCGGTAAAATATATCGGGATTGGAGAGAAAATAGAAGACTTGCAGAAGTTCGACGCCGATTCCTTTGTGGATGCGCTGTTCGAGGGCGCGGCGGGCGGCGAGGAATAGCTATCGTAAAAAGGCCAGGCGGCGGATGGAAGGAAAACAGGGTAAAGAGGGTAATAGAAAGGGAAACAGTTGATTTGGCAGAAAGGAAAAATACCGGGGGAAAAACAATGATGACACTTGAAAAATTTGAGGAAGCTTCTGAAAAGGTAAAAGAAGTGATCCTGCCGACCAATTTGATCTATAGCGAGTATTTTTCGCATCAGACAGGCAACAGGGTCTATTTAAAGCCTGAAAATATGCAGTATACCGGCGCATATAAGGTGCGCGGCGCATATTACAAAATAAGTACGCTGTCAGAGGAAGAGCGGAAGCGCGGGCTGATCACGGCGTCGGCCGGCAACCATGCGCAGGGAGTTGCCTATGCGGCCAAGATATATGGGGTGCCGGCGACGATCGTCATGCCGACGACAACGCCGCTGATCAAGGTAAACCGCACAAAGGGATACGGGGCGGAAGTCGTCCTGCATGGAGACGTCTATGATGAAGCGTGCCAGCACGCCCTTACGATAGCGGAAGAAAAGGGACAGACTTTTGTGCATCCGTTTAATGATGAGGTAGTGGCAACGGGGCAGGGAACGATCGCGATGGAGATTTTTAAAGAGCTGCCGACAGTAGATATCATACTGGTGCCGATTGGCGGCGGCGGGCTGGCAGCGGGAGTTTCTACGCTGGCAAAGCTGTTAAATCCGAACATCCATGTGATTGGGGTAGAGCCTGCCGGGGCAAGCTGTATGAAAGCATCGTTAGACAAGGGAGAAGTTGTGACGCTGCCGGATATCGATACGATTGCCGACGGCACTGCGGTAAAGACGCCGGGAGACGTGGTATTTCCGTATATCCAGAAAAATATCGACGAGATCATCGCTGTGGAAGACCATGAGCTGATCGTTAATTTTCTCGACATTCTGGAAAACCATAAAATGCTAGTGGAAAATTCAGGCCTTCTTACTGTGGCGGCATTGAAACATTTAAAATGCAAAGACAAAAAGGTCGTGTCGATTTTAAGCGGCGGCAACATGGATATTATCACATTGTCTTCCCTGGTACAGCATGGGTTGATCCAGCGAGGAAGAGTGTTTACTGTCTCAGTCCTGCTTCCGGACCGTCCGGGAGAACTGGGCAGGGTATCCGGCGTGATCGCAGAATTAAAGGGAAATATCATCCGTCTGGAGCATAACCAGTTTGTCAGTATCAACCGAAATGCCGCCGTAGAGCTTCGCATTACGATGGAGGCATTCGGACAGGATCACAAAGAACAGATTCTAAAAGCGCTGGCAGCAAAGGGATATGATGCGGTAGAAAAGGATACGACCGGACTATATTAAGAGAAGGAGATGAGCGGAAGAATGAGTATATCAGGAAACGGGGCGCAGAGGAGGGAGTTATTGCATACGCCGGGCGGTGTCAGGGACATTTACGGGGCGGAGTGCGCCAGAAAGAAGGAGATAGAACAAAAGGTGCATGATGTGATCCGCTCATATGGGTTCCGAGATATCCAGACGCCGACTTTTGAATATTTTGACGTCTTTAATAAAGAGCGGGGCACCGTTCAGTCAAAAGAGATGTTTAAGTTTTTTGACAGGGGGAATAACACGCTGGTTCTGCGCCCGGACGTCACGCCGCCCATCGCGCGCTGCGTGGCAAAATACTGCAGGGACGAGCAGCTGCAGATCCGTCTCTGCTATACGGGAAACACTTTTGTCAATACCAGGCCATATAAGGGAAAACTGCAGGAAGTTACCCAGGTCGGGGCAGAACTTTTTAATGATGATACCTCGGATGCAGACGCTGAGATGATAGCGGTTATGATACAGTGCTTAAAAAGCAGCGGGTTGAGAGAATTTCAATTAGAGATCGGCCATGCAGACCTGTTCCGGGGACTGGCGGAGGAAGCCGGCTTTGACAGAGAAAAGACAGAAGAACTCCGCGGGCTGATCAGCAGCAAAAATTTTTTTGGCGTGGAAGAGCTTTTAGACAAGACAAAGGTTTCCGGAAAGGTCAGGGAAATCTTTGCAAAGCTGCCGGAGCTTCTCGGCAATTTGCCAGAATGCCTTGCCTATGTCAGGGAACGGACAGAAAACGAGCGTGTGCTAAGCGCGCTTGACCGTTTGGAGAAAGTCTGGGCCATCCTGGGGCTGTATGGGTTATGTGATTATGTTACCATTGACTTTAGCATGTTAAGTAAGTATAGTTACTATACCGGGGTTATCTTCCGGGCATATACATATGGGAATGGGGAAGCGCTGGCGACAGGCGGGCGTTACGACGGCCTGGTGGGGCAGTTTGGAAAAGAGGCGCCGGCGATTGGCCTTGCGATCGTCATTGACCAGTTAATGGTCGCAATGGAGAGACAGAAGCTGTTTGAAAAAAATCCGTTTGGGGGATGTATTTTGTTGTATCCACAGGCGGTGCGGAAAGAGGCGCTGCTTCTTGCGGAACAGTACAGGGATAAGGGGCAGACCGTGCAGATGCTCCGAAAGTCGTCTAAGAAAACATTAGAAGTATACAGGGAGTATGCAAAGCGTATGGATGCAGAGAAGCTTTTGTATCTGGGGGAGGATGGGAAACTGACATCGTATGACATAGGTTAAAAATCCTGCCGCCATGGGCGGCCATGCAGGCAGGACGGAGAGATTGGAGAATCAGATGAGATATATAACATTTGCGTTGGCAAAGGGCAGGCTGGCAAAGCAGACATTGTCCCTGCTGGAAAAAATAGGGATCACCTGTGAAGAGATGAAGGATGAAAAGACCAGAAAGCTTATTTTTGCCAATGAGGAGCTGGGATTTCGGTTCTTTTTGTCGAAGGCGGCGGATGTGCCCACTTACGTAGAGCTGGGAGCAGCGGATATCGGCGTTGTCGGCAAGGATACGATCCTGGAAGAGGGCAGGAAATTATATGAGGTCCTGGACTTAAACTGCGGAAAGTGCCGGATGTGCGTGGCAGGTCCGGCAAGCGCAAAGGAGCTGTTAAACAATGGCTCCCTGATCCGGGTTGCAAGCAAATATCCAGGCATTGCAAAGGATTATTTTTATAATAAAAAACATCAGACAGTGGAGATCATCAAACTGAACGGATCGGTTGAGTTAGCGCCAATCGTAGGTCTGTCGGAAGTGATCGTCGATATTGTAGAGACTGGTTCTACCCTGAAGGAAAACGGTTTGGAGGTATTAGAAGAAATCTGTCCCCTCTCTGCCAGGGTGGTTGTAAATGAGGTCAGTATGAAAATGCAGCATGAGCGCATAACAAAGCTGTTAAAGGAGTTAAAAAAAGTAATTCCAAAGTAGGACACAGCAGCAAGCAGGGCAGGCTGGAAGATCACGCCGACGCGCTGACCGTTTTGCAGGCGTCATATGCCCATTTTGGCTATTTGTGCCGGAGCGCCGCAAATAGCAGTGATGAACAGAGCAAAATTTTGCCCGTACGTTTGCCGTTGCGCTTCGGAATGGAGGGATTGTATGAGAATCATAAAGCTGACAGAAGATGGGAGAAAAGACCTTTTAGAAAATTTGCTAAAGAGAAGTCCGTCCCGATATGGAAAATATGAGGCGACTGTGGCGGATATCCTGGAAACAGTAAAAAGGGACGGCGATGCTGCCGTTTTTGCCTATACGGAAAAATTTGACGGCGTCCGCATTACGCCGGATACCGTCCGCGTTACGCCGGAAGAGATTGAAGAGGCATACAGTCAGGTAGACGATTCGCTTTTGGCGGTCATTCGGAAAGCGTTAAAAAATATCAGGGAATTTCATGAAAAGCAGGTGACTTACAGCTGGTTTGACAGCAAGCCGGACGGGACACTGCTGGGACAGAAGGTAACGCCCTTAGAACGCGTCGGCGTTTACGTGCCGGGAGGAAAGGCGGTGTATCCGTCTTCTGTATTGATGAACATTGTGCCGGCAAAAGTGGCGGGCGTAGATAAGATCATTATGACGACGCCGCCGGGAAAAGACGGCAAAGTATATCCGGTCACGCTGGCAGCCGCCAGGGAAGCCGGCGTGGACGAAGTCTATAAGGTCGGCGGCGCGCAGGCAGTTGCCGCGATGGCATATGGCACGGAGAGTATTAAGAAAGTGGATAAGATCGTAGGGCCTGGAAATATTTTTGTCGCACTGGCAAAAAGGGCTGTCTACGGCCATGTCAGCATTGACTCGGTCGCCGGCCCAAGCGAGATTTTAGTGCTGGCGGACGAGACGGCAAATCCGCGTTATGTCGCCGCCGACTTGTTATCTCAGGCGGAACATGATGAACTGGCCAGCGCTATCCTTGTCACGACAAGCAGAGAGCTCGCCGAAAAAGTTTCTGACGAAGTGGACGGTTTTGTAGAGAAATTGTCCCGGCGCGACATCATAAAGAAATCATTGGATTCTTATGGATATATCCTGTTAGCAGAGACGATGCAGGAGGCGGTCGAGGTGACAAATGAAATCGCATCAGAACATCTGGAGATCGTGACAAAAAATCCGTTTGATATCATGACCAGGATTCGGAACGCCGGCGCGATCTTTCTCGGAGAATACAGCAGCGAGCCGCTTGGAGATTACTTTGCAGGGCCGAACCACGTCCTTCCGACAAATGGGACCGCCAGGTTTTTCTCACCGCTTTCTGTGGATGATTTTATCAAAAAATCAAGTATTATTTCGTATTCCAGGGAAGCGTTAGAGGCGGTGCATGAGGAGATTGAGGCGTTTGCGGCGGCGGAACAGCTTACGGCGCACGCCAACTCGATCGCAGTGCGTTTTGAAAAACCGTGATTTTTCCGACAGCTTGGAAAAGAGCATTTTTGTTTTGCGGATTTTTTCATTTGTATATCAAGGCAAAATAGAGTATAATAGACAAGATAGGTTGAAAAATCACGCCGATGCGCTGGTTTTTTACAATGAGAACGATTTTGCATAGGCTATTTGTTTCTGAGCGAAAACAAATAGCGAAGCGAAGCTGCGCTTCGCTTTTGTGGCAAGATGAGAAACTGCATACGCAGCGTTCTCTTTGCCTCTTCTTGACAAATCGCTCAGAAGTGGGGATGATTATGGGCAATGACAGACAAAAAGGAGCGCGGGCTGCAGCAGTTTCCCGCAGGACAGGAGAGACAGATATCACTGTCAGGCTGGATTTAGATGGGACCGGACAGGCAGATATCTCGACAGGGATTGGTTTTTTTGACCATATGTTAAACAGTTTTGC
>CANQCD010000038.1 GCA_947589455.1 uncultured Lachnospiraceae bacterium
ATCCTGGCTCACTTATCTGAGATATGAATTGAAAATTCCTTGAAAAATAAGGGGAAAACACTTGACTAAATAGGGAGAATAATCTACCAATAAATTCCTGTCCGGAATCCATCATTGTTGCCATAAATGTATTGCTCTCTTTCGGCAAATAGCCCATCTTTCTATCTTTACTATCATAAACCGCAATTGCCATACTGTCATACTCATTATCAGATTCCCTCTTTAAAGAGAGTTGGTCACCCTCTTTCAAATCTGCCAGTATAGCCTCTTTATCGCTTCTATAATAAATCCCTACAACAGTTGTAAAGCTAATAAACTTGTACCCATTCCACAACGGTTCGCTTTTTCGCATTTCTATCGCTTTTTCTTTTAATGCTGCAAAATTCCATGCTTGCTTCCTATATCCTCTGGTTGGAGCACCTTGAGGGGAAAATTTCATATCATTTATTTTCTTTTTCAAAAGCTTAGACACATTTTCTTTCATCACTTCTGAATGCATATGTGCAACTTCTTCTTCAAGAAGTCTTATTGCTTCTTCTGACAACACCATCCCCCTAGACAGTCGGATTCTTTTTACGATTGCCTCAATTATCTCGTCCACATTTAATTGCTTCTCCCTGCGCCCCTCATACAAGTATGCGAATGACTGTTTACACATTTCGATTTTATTTTTCTCCAACATAGCAACCAGCAATTCTTTATGCTGATAATCCCTGTCACCTCCATAGTGAAAAATATATTTTAGCAATAATGGATATTTTTCTAAATCATCAATAAAGGTATCATTATCTCTTCTGTTGTATACGCTGCGTAAAATACTGTATATTAATGTGTATGCCGGATCATCATCTTTGTCCAACCGTTTCCAGTAAAGATTCAATATCCATAACCATACTTCTATCGCTTTGTCTCTATCATACTGAAATAAATCCTCAACAATATCATCAAAAGACTTTGATGTCCCATTGTAATTCTCTTGAACGAAAGGGAACTTATCTTTTATTGCCATCGTAATACGCTGATATACATTATCTATTTTTTCATACTTCTTATAGATATCTTCATCAAGCTTTTCTTTATTTTCTTTACTGCTTAGAAATTCATCATCAATTTCCACATTTAAAGCCTTTGCCCATAATTCAATGGTCTGTAAAACGAGTTCTTCATCTAAGCCATAATTATGTTTAAGCTGCCGCTCATAACGAATTATATCAGAGGCACTAACTATGGACAAATCAAGCATACTATCTGGTATCCCGATCTCAAGAGCCATGTACAAGGCATTCGCTTCTTTTCGTTTCATTGGAAAATAATCGTATAACAAAGCCTTAAATCGCTTCTTTTCTTGTATTGCATCAGGATATTCTTTTAGAAGCTTCTTAAATTCTGCTAACATAACCGCCTCCCTAGTAAAATTCTCCTACATTCTGCCCAAAGTCAATCTTGGCATCCTTTGCGATTGCTGCTGAGCGGCCTTCTGCCACCGGAATCTGTGTACCGTCAGCCTTTATGTATGTCCAATTCTCTTTTGAAAGATTCTTAACTCCCCACATATTGGGATTGTTCGGATTTTGAACCACTTCACCGACTACCGTTTCCATATCATGACCACCATCTATGTGATGCTTATAAAGTTTTGTATTTGCCAGAAGCAACACCGTATTCCTCCCAATCACTATTTTGGATGGTATCGCAATGGTCTTCTGACATCCCCAGCAAGTATGAGCCACACCACTGCCTTCTTTCTGTGAATCATAGAATACTTCTGCACCACAGTTAGGGCAAATGATGATTTCAGACATAAGATTTGCAAATGTATCCAACCATTTTGCTTCTGTTATCCTTCTATTTGGTTGTTTTAATCCCATCGTAAAAGATCTGGTAAACAAATCCTTAAGCTGCTGCGGATATAAATCCCAGAACACAAGAGCATTATCCTGATATCCGGCAAGCGGTCTGTTATCCTTGTTATCCGGATCAAAGATAAATAACGGATCCGTCCCATACAACTGGTTCATAGCATGAATATCCATGCACTTGATCTGTGCTTCTCTCTTCCCTTCCAATGGATGATTCAGCATAAACATATAAAACAGCAGTACCGCCAATGAAAATAAATCTGTATTCCTTGACGGTTTAGCCTTGCCTATTACAATTTCAGGAGCCATAAAGCGTGGTGTCCCATATACTCCACTCTCTGCTCCATTATATGACACATTATCATTATCACATATCAATACATCACCGGTGTCCGGATCAAAGAATACATTTCCAAA
Source organism: uncultured Lachnospiraceae bacterium (assembly GCA_947589455.1). Classification (GTDB taxonomy): domain Bacteria; phylum Bacillota; class Clostridia; order Lachnospirales; family Lachnospiraceae; genus Butyribacter. The sequence goes on from CANQCD010000038.1 coordinate 2,277, forward strand.
CGAGATATCCCGATAACTATATCCTTTCCCATGTAATGCATTATAGCCTTTGGTAAGGTTATAGGCAGCTCTGCAAAGACAATAGAACGAGGGTTCTGCTTTACGTTTCATCATATCCACAATGCTCTTATAATTTTTCGGTCTAAGCGGCATAATATAGCCAAATGACTCTCCGTAGGATTTAAAAATCATGTCCTGTGGCCACAAAAACGATGCATCCGGCTGTCCTTTTTGAATCAGATTGTCCAAAATCTCTTTCTGGTTTTTTGTGGCAGTATTTTTATAATACCATTTCAAGGCATATGTTTTTCCATTAGAATCAACGGAATACACCTCTCCCTGACCACCTGCTCCCAACAATTGATTGACGGTATATTTATTTCCACTCTCAGATGTGAGAACTATTCCATTTTTTAACTGTCCATCCATAGTTCTTCTCTCCCTTCTTGCTAATTAACCAATAGGAGTACATCATTAACCAGTGCCCCATCTGGCACAATTAATCTAAAAGTTTTGTTTCCATACTGTAATTCAACACCATTGGAATATGGTTTTATTGCTGTAAGATACCGATGCAGTTTCTCAAAGCCGTTCTCTTTGCATTGCAGAATCACACGTTTATTTGTTATGTACAGGATTCCCCTGAACTCCAAAGTCTCCGTATGCTCAATCGGTTTCCCCTGACCAAAACTGATCCTCTGCCCCTTAAATAAGCCCGGAGCACTGGTTCTCACATGACGGTATGTTTTCGTTGTCTTTTCCACAAGTAAAAGAGCCTTATCAATATAACAGCAATACTCACCTTTCTTCAAAAAAATATTATCTGTTGTAAGTCTCGGCAATCTGCCATTCTCTATTTCCCTCTTTGCAATGTCCGGCAAAATAGATCCCACTGTAGGATACGTTTGTTGCTGACCAAATACTGCATCTAAAAATCCCATACATATCACCTCTCTACACCAGTTGATATTTTATCTTATGGCTTCTTGCATATCCTTCTGCATGAGAACCCATAGAGCACTGCAAAATAAATTTTTCGTGTACATTTTCAAAAGCATCTTCTCCAATGACTGATACACTGTCCGGAATCGCAAGAATATCAAGATTCGTACAATCCTTAAATGCCCACACACCTATCTTTTGCAGATTTTCAGGCAATTCCAGCGATTTAAGGTTCTCGCATCCAAAGAACATTTCATCCGGTATATCTACTATATTATTCGACAAGACAACATTCGTCAAGCTCTTACAATTAGAGCACAAACCTCATATCCGGCATTTGTTTTCACAAACCGGAAGAAAAATGCATTATTTTTCTTTCTGATTTACACCAACTTCATTAAAAGTCCAAAACTCTGTAAAGTGCGTAAATTCAGGCATTTTCACGAATCTGTCAGATGTAGTACACATACCGTCTCCACATGATAGGACATTCCAAACATATCGCACCCCCTCACCCGCTTCAGCATATATCCGTTATCACAAAGATACCGCAAATCCCTGGCCAGCGTTGCCGGGTCGCAGCTCACATAGACAATGCGTTCTGGATTCATCCGCACCACAGTATTTAACAGTTTCTCATTGCATCCCTTTCTGGGCGGGTCCAATACTACGACGTCCGCCTTCAGGCTTCCCCCGCTTTTTTCATACTGCTCCGGCACTACAGTTTCCGCCGCCCCGGCAAAAAACGTGACATTTTCTATCTTGTTGATTTCCGCATTTTTTCTGGCGTCTTCAACAGCCTGCGGAACAATTTCCACACCGCACACCTTTTCGGCCTTTTGAGCCAAAAACAGCGATATCGTTCCGATGCCGCAATATAAATCCCAGACAATTTCACCGCCCTTTAAATCGGCAAAGGACAGCGCTGTTTCATATAATTTTGCCGTCTGTATTGGGTTGACCTGATAAAAAGACAACGGAGAAATCCTGTACTTAATCGCTCCAATATTATCTTCAATATACGGTTTTCCGTACAAGCATGAAATTTTTGAACCGAGTATTACATTTGTTTTTTCTGTATTTTTATTCAGGCAAATGCTTGAAATCCGAAGTTTCTGTCCCTTTGCAGAACAACCGTCAAGATGACAGTCCAACAAACGCCGTACCAGCGACTCGCTGTGCGGCAGCGCATTGCCATTAATCACCAGGCACACCATGATTTGTCCGGTGAAAACTCCAACTCGTATTAAAATATGGCGCACGAGACCGGCATGTTCTTTTTCATCATACGGCGGTATGGAAAAATCCTGCAGAAATGCAAGCACCGTCTCTACAATCGGAGCAGTACAGGGATGCTGTATCATACAGTCTGTATTTGCGATAATATTATGCGTCCTTCCTGCATAAAAGCCAGCAACAGGATTGCCGTCCCTGCTAATGCCAACCGGAAACTGTGCTTTATTGCGATAATGTTCCGGCTTGTCCATTGCTAAAAGCGGCTCCATTATAACAGGAGGCGTTTCCAGCGGAATCTGCTGTCCGCCCTCTCCCGCTGTCTGTCCTGTTTTTAGCACATTGGCTTGCTGTCCGTCCTCTTCCGCCGTCTGTCCTGCTTTTAGTACATTAGCTTGCTGTCCGTCCTCTTCCGCCGTCTGTCCAGCTTTTTGTATATTGAATTTTCCAATCCGATTCAAACATTCTCTGATTTTTTCTTCTTTCCATTGAATCTGGCTCTCATAGCTGCAATGCTGCAGCTGGCATCCGCCGCATTGCCTTGCCGTCGGGCAGGGTGGCGTCACGCGATTTGCAGATGGCGTGATAATTTCAAGAAGCCGCCCATAACCGTAATGCTTTTTCGCCTTGATCACTTTCACACGAACCACATCACCGGCCATAGCGTCTTTGACAAAAAGCGTATATCCGTTAATACGCCCAATCCCCTCGCCCTCATTTCCCATGCCTGTTATCTCAAGTTCTAAAATATCATTCTTGTGACATACCTCTTCTGCTGTCATATGCGATATGTTCTTTTTTGACATAATATGTCCCCGCTTTTCCCATTGCCAGATTCCTGCTGATTGAATCAAATCCGACGATGCGCTTAATATTCCACAACATCGCTGCTGCTATCCTGCTTTCTCCTTTGCACATAAGCAGAGCTCTGACGGATATTCGAATCTAAATATTTACTGAACCCAAGCCACTCTGTAGTACATTCCGCCTTGTCATACAACTCTCCGATCGTCTGCATTTTGGCGTCAAGATTATCTGCAAAATAAAGGGCAAGCGCCTCCGCAATCGCCGGCTTTTTCGGCGAGCCATATTCTAATTGCCCATGATGCGCTAAAATACAATGCCTAAGCTCTGTCGCCAGCTTTGGCGGAAATCCCGGAATTTTTTCTATCTCTTTTCCAAGCAGCTCCGCTCCGAGGAAGATATGTCCCAAAAGCTGCCCTTCGTCTGTATACTGGTTGGCGGGAAACTCCGACAGCTCCCACATTTTCCCAATATCGTGGAACAGCGCTGCCGTTACCAATAAATCTCTGTCTAACACCGGATAATTTCCGGCAAAAAAATTACATACCCTTGTAACGGAAAGCGTATGCTGCAGCAGTCCCCCTACGAAACCATGATGTACTGATTTGGCTGCGGAGTGCTGTTTAAATTCCCGAACAAACCCTGCATCCTGTACAAAATATTTTTCTGCCAACTGCCGCAAATGAGGTTCTTTGATGCTTTTAACCAACTCTTTCAACTCCTGGTACATCTCTTCCCTGTCATATTTTGATGCAGGGATATATTCTGCCGGGTCATATTCCCCCCCCTGCGCCTTCCTGATCCGCGTGACATTTACCTGACGGCTTCCCTGAAAAGTTGTCACCATACCGTCTGTCATAATAAAGTCCATCGACTCAAAGCTTTCAATCCCATTATTCAAATCCCAGACTTTCGCATCGATTATGCCCGTCTTATCCTGCAGCAAAAGAGAATAATACGTTTTCCCTGCCCTTGTCTTTAAGATCTGTTTTGATTTACAAAGATAAATCCCTATAAATTTATCCCCCTCTTTGTACTGTTCAATATAAGTCATATTCCACCTCAAAAATAATTACCTGATAACGATAGAAGCAAGGACAAAATCATTTGTCCTTGCTTCTATTCTACGTTTTTGATTGTACCCGGACTCTGTACCTTCCGAACTTTACAGCTGCATCACTTTTTCGATCGACGCCATGATTTTAACCGGATCATACGGCTTTACTATAAAATCAAGAGCCCCCGCTGTGACTGCATCGACTACTTTTTCCTGATATCCCATAGAAGAACACATAATAATCTTTGCATTGGCGTCAACCTCTTTGATCTTCTGAACCGCCGTAATACCATCCATTTCCGGCATGGTAATATCCATGATCACCAAATCCGGCTTATAAGCTTTATATTTATCTATTGCTTCCAAACCGCTGGATGCCTCCACAAATGTAAAATCATGCTTGGAGTCCTGCAAGATCTTTTTCAAAGACATCCGGATAAATACTGCGTCGTCAACTAATAATACTTTCATATGTATCCTCCCTGCTACAATATTTCACTCACTTTGCTGTCTGCGAAATATTTATTTCTCATTCTGAGCAATGATAAACGCGCACATCCAATATAAATATAATATTAGCACACTTTATCCATATACACAAGTAAAATAAGCAGAGAAATTATTATGAATGTATCATTAAATTACTATTTGACGCATATTTAAAATATCAGACATACTCTGTCACGCCCCACAGGCGGCAGAATACGCAGCCAGACTATTCTTTGTTTTGCTCCTCTTCTAAATAGCATTTTCTCAGCTTTTCCAGCGCCCTTTTCTCTATTCTTGACACATAGGAACGGGAAATCCCATACATTTTGGCAATCTCCCGCTGTGTTTTTTCTTTTTTCCCATCCAGGCCATAACGCATTTTGATAATCTCTTTCTCCCGCTGTGCCAGAGCCTTTTCGATATATTCATCTAAATGGGAGATCTGCTCTGCCACAGAGATCCGTTCCACTACATCCTCATCTTCGTATTCGATCACATCGATCAGATTGATTTCATTTCCCTCTTTGTCAGAGCCAATAGAATCATATAAATACACGTCCTTTGCTGACTTTCTGTTTGCCCGGAGCATCATAAGGACTTCATTGTCAATGCACCTTGCCGCATAGGTTGCCAAACGGATGTTTTTAGACGCATCAAACGTGTCGATTCCCTTAATCAGTCCAATCGTCCCAATCGAAATCAGGTCATCCATATCCTTATCGCCCATGTTATACTTTTTGGCAATATATGCAACCAGCCTAAGATTCTTTTCTATCAAACAATTTCTCGCATCCCTGTCGCCTGCCTGACACCGTTCAATGCACGCTTTCTCTTCTTTCGCACTCAGGGGTTTTGGAAAAGACTGCACCACGGACACCTCAAATTGATATCTTTATATCCTATGCAAAGACAAGATTATTCGTGCTTTTCCACACAGGATCGCACTGAAAATGTTCATGCTCCCCGATAAGAAAGATAGGATCGCGCATTTCCCCTGACAGCCAGGATTGTCTGCTCTTCTGGCGCTGTATATTATATTTTACCCGTACTTCCTATTTCCCCGCCACGCCGAGCGGTGCGTACATGCTGGACCATGTTTTTGCCTTGCTGTTCCCCGCTTTGCGCACAAAGAGATACGACCCTTCCGGCACTTTGAGACTCAGCTTTTTCGGAGACTTCCCGGCAGCTCCGACCGATTTTGCACCGGCGGCATTCTGCATTGGTATCTCGGCCTCCTCTGACGCAATGATCTGATAAATATCCTTGCTGTAATTCGTCACCGTCACCGTATCAGTCTCATTTTTTGACGGTTTGCATTCAGTCACCCTAATATCCGGCTCGCTCAAATCCTCTGACGCAGTGACGCAATTTGTCAGGACGTCTGCATTCATCCTGTCTTCCTCTGTATCAACGTCCGGCAGTGTGCTGATCACCGTCAGACTGGAAGATTGATATGGGATTTCTACGTAACGGGACGCCGGCTTTTTCTCCGTTGCCATCACGCGGACGTCAATTACCCCTGACTCCACTCCCAAATCCTGGACTGCTACTTTCATCGGTTTGTCGTTCTCATCCAATTCTACCTCGTTATAGCTGCCCAATTCCTCGTCGCCATTTCCGGTAATACGGTACTCGCAAGTGACTGGCACTGTCAGCTCCTGCTTATCGTAGTCCACCTTAATCTTCGGAGCGTTTGCGATCCGCGGGATTTTTATCTTAACCTCACGGCTTGCAAACTGTCCAGACGCCAGAAAAGCTTTTACCGCATTTCCCGCTGCATCCGTCCCCAGATTCTCCGATTGGTTTAAGACCTTGGCAGCTTCAGAAGGAGCCTGCCTGAAACGAAGCGTTGCCCCTCTCTTCTGGTACATCGTAAAATCAACTTCAGAAACAGGCTGCCAGCTGCCGTTTGTTGTACAACATTCTACATCATCTAACTCAACAGGCGCTTTCCTGTCTTTTATATCTGATACTGTCACTTCTGCCCCTGTCGGTTCAAAGGAACCTGATAATTTGCTCGGAGAAGCCGCTATCTTGACCAGAACCGGCTCCTGATTTTTGTTTCCCCTGACATGGACATACATATCTTTTGCCACTGCCAGGGAGGACAGATCGACATCGACTCGTCCCTCATAATCAAAGGCAACCCATTCTTTGTCTTTCACTGTCACCTGCGTAACGCTATTATTGTCCACCCGCTTCGTAGTGACAGAAACTGTCGGAAAGCTAACGTAAACTTTTGTGTCCTGCACATCAGAACTTTCTTCCACACTCAAAGCCTGCTTTTCATAGTCAATCTTTATATCTTTCACGTGGATGTATTCCGCATCTGCTTGCTGCGCATCCCTCTGTCCCAAAAACAGACCTGTCGTCAAGATTGCCGCCCCCACTGCCATTTTCTTCCAATTTCTCATCTCATGCCTCCCTGAAATTTCGTGGCAGGCGCATTTTTACAACTGCGCCCATAAATCTCCGCTGCCATAATAATTGTCGGGACGATTTGCCCATTTTGTCCCAATAATGGCTTTTCCATCATAACCATAGCCCTGGAATGTATAGCCGATAAACATTTCTACATGATAAATCCCCTTGTATCGGCCATTCGGTTTGCCAGTTTCAAACATCACCGCTCCGGGTTTCATTTTTAATTTTGCAAGATTTTTACTATTGTCCCCTTTTATGATCTTTCCCTGCTGTGCGCACCATCTTCCCAAATCTGCGGCAGTCGGCGCATATGTTTTTGACATCAGATATCTGTTTTCCTTTTGATAGGATTTCCATACAAGCGCGCTGCAGTCATAATACCCTCTCTGCATCCTTCTCGCCTGACTATATCTCCAGTGTTTTCCAATCCATACGCCGCGCCTGATAACTTTCAGCCTGCCCGATGTGACAACAGATACAACACAGCCCACTTTTCCTTTTCCGGATTTTGCAGTAATGATCGAACTTCCTGTTTTTCTTCCTTTTATTTTACCATTTTTTGTAATTTTTACAACCTTTGGATTGCTTGATACCCAGCTGACTTTTTTATTCACTTGCTTCTGGCTCATGCCCTTCAACTTGAGCTGTTTGCTCTTTCCCTTTATCAGGTAAATGGATTTTTCACCCTTTAACTGAACCTTCTTCACCTTAAACCGAAACCGAAAAGTCTTTCCATTCAGCTTTAACTTCAATGTCGTACTCCCTGCGGAACTCGTAGAAATCGTGATCTTATTCCCTGATAAATCACAGTACACATACATAGAAGAGTTGGAAGATGTATAGTTAAAATCGGTATTTCCGTCAGATACCAGCCCGACCGCCCCTTTAATAGTGACGGACAGCTCTCTCTCGTCCAATCCATTATCATACTGATATGCAGTATAGGATGTTTTTGACAGCGATGCATGGGAAAAGTCTGCTTTTACCGCAATGTCAAAATCATGTTTATATATTTTAGAATGGCTGCTATTGTATGCCGTCACCGTCAAAACAACGTCTCTCCCCAGCTTTGCCTCATATTCGCCGTTCTCTTTCACCGATAACGCCGCCTTATCAGAAGAAGAAAAGATAATCTGTTCCGGCGTTCTCGAATCATCCGTCGCACTGGGAGCGGGCGTCCCTGTCTCCCCTGGTTTCTCTGTAACCGACGGGCCGGTTACAGTCTGGGCACGAGATACCGTATTCATCCCATAATAAATAAAATCATCCTCTTCCTCGTAATCGTCATATGACTTTTTTATCAGATTTTCATCCAAAATAAATTTCCCTGACTTGCCGCATAAGATTTCAATCGTCTTATTCTCACTCGACAGGGTAATATTGCGGGAAGCGGCATCCGCCCTCCCCCTTCTCTCCGGCAAAACTCCCAGCATTGTCACAAGGATTGCTGTCATCGCCAGAACAGCGATAACCTGTTGTACTTTTTTTCTTCTCTTCCTCATTGTTTGTCCTCCCTCATTCCTTTGTATCGATTTTCAGACGATTGTGAAACTGCCAGAAAATCAGATTTACTCTTATAACTAATATGATATCTTAGCAAAATAATATTTGCAACACTTTCTTAAATGCAATGAATCAGGCACAATGTTTTGCCAATCTCTCTTTTACTCCCTTTTCTATTCTGGCTTTTGCAGATGCAACTGGATAACAAATTTACAGATGCTTTCTCTTTGCCCTGCGCTTTTTTGCTGGCTTCTGCTCTCTTCTACTGTGCCCTGCCTCTCTTAACAGTTCTTCCGGCTGCGGCTCTCTCTGCCTTCTCCCGCTTTTTCTAAAATCTTCTTCCGGCTTCCGCTCTCTTCTACTGCGCCCTGTCTCTCTTAACATCTCTTCCGGCTGCGGCTCTCTCTGCCTTCTCCCACTTTTTCTAAAATCTTCTTCCGGCTTCCGCTCTCTTCTACTGCGCCCTGTCTCTCTTAACATCTCTTCCGGCTTCCGCTCTCTCTGCCTTCTCCCACTCTTTCTAAAATCTTCTTCCGGTTTCTGCTCTTTTCTACTGCGTCCTGTCTCTCTTAACATCTCTTCCGGCTGCGGCTCTCTCTGCCTTCTCCCGCTCTTTCTAAAATCTTCTTCCGGCTTCCGCTCTTTTCTACTGCGCCCTGCCCTTTCCGGTGCTTTCTCTGGCGTCTTTGCGCCCTTTCCCCCTAACTGCATATATAAAAACGCCGCCGCCAACTCGATAGAAGAATGTTCTTTTGCCGCCAGATATTCTTCTATAATGCCTATATATTTACTTAAATTTTTATGTTCCACACAGAGGCCTGCCTCTTCCAGAAGCTTCTCTGATCTCAGCTCTAAAATATCTGCCGCCGACGGCACCGGCCTCCGTTTAATCTTCGTCTTACAATATCTCTGGATATCTTTTATTTTGTAGATTTCCCTGCCGACTACCAATGTGAACGCCTTCCCGCTCCTGCCAGCTCTGCCGGTTCTTCCTATGCGGTGTACATAATATTCATCATCCTGCGGCACATCATAATTAAAAACAGCCTCGACATCATCCACGTCAATCCCGCGTGCCGCCACATCAGTCGCCACCAGGATATTAGTGCGTCCATTGCGGAAGCTTCTCATAACCCGGTCTCTCTGAGACTGTTTCAAATCTCCATGAAGTCCCTGTGCAGAATAGCCGCGCCTCTTTAATTCTTCTGCCAGTTCATCAACCCTTCTCTTCGTATTACAAAATACCAGAGATCGCTCCGGACGGTACATATCCAACAAACGGGACAGTATATCATTCTTTTTCCCAGGGTTTACCTCATAATAATACTGTTCGATTTTTGGTACGGTAAGCTCTTTCTTTACTACCCGTACAATCTTCGGCTCCGTCTGATAATGCCTGGCGATTTCCAAAATCGGTTTCGGCATTGTAGCAGAAAACATCAATGTCTGCCTGTTCTCCGGCAGCCGTGCAAGTATCGTCTCAATATCTTCCCGGAACCCCATATTTAACATCTCATCCGCTTCATCCAGAACAACGATCCCGACTTTGTCCAGTTTTAATGTACGCCTGTTTATATGGTCGATCACCCTTCCCGGAGTTCCGATAACAATCTGTACGCCGCCTTTCAGCGAACGGATCTGCGCCGTGATTTCCTGACCGCCATAGACTGGAAGGATTTTTATCCCATGCATAAACTTTGCGAGTTTCCGCATTTCATTGGCAGACTGGATTGCCAGTTCCCTTGTCGGACAAAGCACAACTGCCTGAAGCTTTTTATTATGCGGGTCTACCCGCTGCAAAAGGGGAATCCCAAACGATGCGGTCTTGCCAGTACCTGTCTGTGCCTGTCCAATCAAATCTTCTCCCTCGATCGCAATCGGAATCGACTGCTCCTGAATCGGGCTTGCCTGTTCAAATCCCATTTCCGTGATAGCACGCATAATTCTGGTATCCAAACACATTTCTTCAAAATTCATAAATATACTCCATTTCTGTGTAATCTCAAAACAAAAGAACCACTCCCAAAGGAATGGTTCTTCTGTCTTTATTCGTAACAAAAGGGGAAAGATAATGCAAGTTGCTGGAAAATACAATCTGCATTCTTATAAGCATCATAACATATTATGGTAAACTTGTAAATAGTACACATCATAAAATTTTTGTAAAGCGGCGAAAGCCCCTGTTTATCGCGGTTTTCGTCCTGTGTATAGACTACGGATGCACCTCTGGAATCCCTTCGACCGTTCCTTTTTCTTCCTCTTTTCATTTACTCCAGACTTGGAATCGGAACCTGGATATCAACATCGGCAGCATAGTCAACGCCGTCAATATGGAACCCAAAAATCTCATAGAAATCCTGCCAATATCCATCCATATCTGTAACATCACGGATAGTATCCTCCGTCACAGTATCCCAGAGCGCCTTGACTGCTCCCTGCACTTCAGGCTTCATCTCATAATCATCCATGCGGATCAGCCCTTCCTCGTCCGTGACTACCGGATTGACGCAAAGCCTGTCATGAAGCATACGATACATCTGTTCAATGCATCCCTCCTGGAGATTTTTTTCTTTCATGATCTTTAATAGCATGGACATATAAAGCGGTACAATCGGGATTGCCGCGCTGGATTGTGTCACTAACGCCTTATTGACGGAAACATATGCCTCTACCCCGTCAATCTCTGCGCTGATCTCTTTCGCCGTCTGGTAAAGATGCTGTTTTGCCTTGCCAATCGTCCCGGAATAATAAATCGGGTGCGTGATTTCCGGCCCGATATAAGAATATGCAACTGTCTTTGCGCCATCTGCCAGCACGCCGGCGTCTTTTAATGCCTGGATCCAGAGTTTCCAATCCTCTCCCCCCATTACTTTTATGGTGTCATGAATCTCCTGCTCCGTGGCGGGCTCGATCGTCACTTCTGAAATCTTATTTGTGATCAGATCGATTGTCTGGTTTGTATAGCTTTCATCTGTTGTCTTCAAAACAGATCGGTATGTCTCCCCATCTGGCGCTTTTCTGCGAGGTGCGGCAATACTGTAAATCACCATATCGGCCTTGCCCCAGTCTCTGCGTATCAAATCAATCGCCTGCTCCTTGACTTCCTGAGAATAGGCGTCTCCGTTAATGGACTTTGCATAATAGCCATCTGCTGCAGCAAATTTTTCAAACGCCGCCGTATTATACCATCCTGCAGTCGCCGTGCGCTTTTCTGTCCCCGCCTTGTCAAATATAATCCCAATGGTATCTGCTCCGCAGGAGTAAGCGGCCGCAATACGGCTCGCCAATCCATAGCCCATTGAAGAACCGATAACCAATACTTTTTTGGGACCCTCTGTCTTTGGCTGCGATTTCACATAGTCAATCTGTGCCCGGACTGCCGCCTCGCATCCTGCCGGATGCGCCGTAGTGCACATAAATCCTTTTACTTTCGGCTGAACTACCATATTTCTTTCCTCCATAATATGTAAATGTAATCTTTTGCGGGCTAGCGCATCATGAACTCCGCCCATGATATTTTCGTTCCCACATGTGCCGTGTCAGCAGAAGATCAAGCGCGAACACAGTGAGCATTTGATTTTACCTGACATGGCAGCGACAGAATCAGACAGTGCGTCAGCACGGCGCCTGTGCAACAGGCGGATCCTGGAGCTTCATTATACCATAATTTACTTTACTGCGCAAATTTTCCCCAAAATCGCCTTAAGACCTCCTGCAGGGTATTCGCAGTGACCACCTCATATGGAAACCACTCTCTCGGAAAGAGTTTCTGATATCCCGTCTGCAAAAAACGTTCATCGAGCAAGAGAACTGCGCCGGTATCTTCCGTAGTGCGGATCACCCTGCCCGCTGCCTGCAGCACCTTATTCATTCCAGGATATTGATATGCGTACGAAAAACCAGTTCCCTTTTTCTTGTCAAAATATTCTTTAAACAGCTCATTTTCCGTGCAGACCATCGGCAGACCAGTCCCGACGACCACTGCGCCAATCAGCCTGTCTCCCTTCAAGTCGATTCCTTCGCCAAAAATACCGCCCATCACACACAGACCGACGACCGTACGGTTAGATTTGTCCTGAAAACGGGACAGGAATTTTTCCCGTTCCTGTTCTGTCATAACGTTTTTCTGGGAAAAGATTGTCATACGGCGTCCCGCAGGGCAGTCGCCCCGGCTCTGTTCCCGGACTTCACCGCCGTCTGCCGCTTCCTGTTTTCCATCCCAAATTTCGGACAGCTCCTCTTCCTCCGCAGCATCGCCGTCAATGACAGCGCCTGACTGCAAAAGGTACTCCCGTATCTGTGCAAGCATCTGATAGGACGGAAAAAATACCATATAATTGCCGACCCGCCCCTTTGCAAACGCAATAATATACTCTGCAATTTTCCGGTACATTTCTGGCCCTCGCATCGTATATTTTGTAGAGACATCCCTTCCAATCGCAATCAGACGCTTCTGCGGCATAAACGGCGACGGAGCATAAACAGCGTAATCATCCTCTCTCCCTGCAAGCTGTTCCATATAATAGCGGATTGGAAGCAGCGTCGCAGAAAAGAATACGCCGCAACGCCCCTTCCTCAAATAGCTGTCCAAATTTACGGACGGATCCATACACTGCAGATGCAAACAAAACGCCCCGTCCGCATTATAGTCCCCATAAATAATATAATGATCGTCTGCCAACTCATAAATATTCTGAAACTGCCTTGCCTCAAAATAAAAATTTAAAAGCCTCTCTCTTTCTTCTGGAAGCAGCGGCGCTTTTCCATTCCGTCCGACCGGCTCGTCTTCTTCAAAATATTCCTCCAAGACCGTACACAGACGCATCAAGCGCACGACAACCCCTTCTATCTCAACATCAGAAAATTGCTCTGTCGTGTCGCACTGCCGCTTTAATTCCAGCAGCGCGCGGTTGCAGGCGTCTAACGCATTCGCCGCTTTTCTATTCTTTTCTTTCACCATCCGTTTCATTTCCAGAAATGTTTCTTTGACAATCGTGGCAGAATACATTTCCCTTGCCCGATCTACCAGATTATGCGCCTCGTCTATCAGAAAAACAAAATCATTTTCTTTCTCAACAGAAAAAAAGCGTTTCAGGCAGGCCGTTGGATCAAACGCATAATTATAATCGCCTATCACGACATCACTAAAACTGGAAATGTCCAAAGAAAATTCAAACGGACAGACCGCATGTTTTTCAGCATACTCTAAAATCGTATCTCTGGTGATCGTCGTCTCATGTGACAAAATATCATAGACCGCGTCATTAATCCTGTCAAAATGCCCTTTCGCACGCTCACATGTTGCAGGATTACAAGCTGGCTTATCCAGAATGCAGATTTTTCCCCGGGCAGTCAAGGTAACTGTTTTTAGAGGGGCTCCGTTTGCCTCCAGCAAAAAGAAGGTATCCTCTGCAACTGTCCTGGTGATCGTTTTTGCCGTCAGATAAAAAATTTTTTCCGTCAGCCCTTCACCGACGGATTTTACAGCTGGAAAAACAGTAGAAATCGTCTTGCCCACTCCGGTAGGCGCCTCGATATAAAGTCGCTTTTTCCGCAGGATGCTCTGATACACCCCTTTGACTAAATTTCCCTGCCCCTCGCGATAGGAAAACGGAAACTCTAACGCCTTGATCCCTTTATTTCTGGACTCCCGCCATTTGATCTGCCACGCCGCCCACTTCGCATATTCCCCCAGCAGCGCTAAAAACCAATCTTTTAATTCCCCGATTGCAAAAAATTCATGGAAATAACGCACTTCCTCCGAAGGGATGTGGCAGTAAGTCATGCGAATCCCAATTCCGTCAAGTCCCTGACTGGAAGCATAGAGATACGCATAGCACAAAGCCTGCGCCCGGTGCACCCCCACTGGCTCTTTCATGCTGTGGATATCTCTGTAAACGCCTTTGATCTCATCAATCACTTCCCCTGTCTCATCAGAAAAAATACCGTCCGCACGCCCCTCCAGCGTAATCTCAAAGGAAATCCCGCCGTATGTAACAGGAAAATCACCGGAAAGATTTACTTCCGCACGGTATCCAGCCCCCATCCGCTTTTGCAGCTTTCTGTGGATGCGGCTGCCTTCCTGCATGGCGTCCGGGTCGCGAAACCCCGATGATGACACAGACAGATCGCCAGAGCGCATAATAAATTCTACCAGATTCCGAACAGAAACCTTTATTACAACCATCAAAATCTCCATTTCTGCCGCAGCCCAGACATAGGCGCGCACAAATCAATAATTGAAAAGACGGCACATCCATGCTTTTTTCAACCTACTATCCCCTGTCACAAAAGCCCGCGCAGCGTGTCGCGATCCCATAGCACTACCCCCAGTTTATCCGCAAGCTTCTGCGCATTTACGGTAAAATTCTGGTTAGTCAGCACAACTGCCACATGGCATTCATAATAAGCGCGCCCGGCATAAACCTGCTGAACCGCCTCTAACCCCACGGAATCTTTATATCGCTTGCATTGTATCGCATAACTCATGCCGTCCTTCTGCGCCAGGATATCCACGCCAAAATCCCCGGTCGCAGGCGTGTTTTCAGCAAGTTCAAATCCGTTTGCCACAAGGATTTCACAGGCGAGTTCTTCAAAAGCAACGCCCTCCATGTCGTCCAATTCTGCAACGGTAAGGCTTCCTTTGCGAAATACCGTCTTCCTGCGGCGCATCCGATAAATTTTATATGCGCAGAATAAGACAAATAAGAACCAGACGCCAGCCACAGCAGCAATAAACTCCGGCTCATTACTGCCGCTGCTTGACAGGATAAAGACCATAACACCAAGGCTTAGCAATATTGCAAAACAATATAAAACAATGCGGATAGTTATCGGGCGTTTCCCGGGCGTTAAGTTTTCTTGGATTGTTTCTTTCATATCTGTTTGCTCCTCCTCTGTATATTTTTTGCCGCTCCCCTAGTTACGTTTTGGGCGGACGGCTGCGCGTTTTTGCCGCTCCCCTTCTACTATTTATAGCAGAGTTACGTTTTGGGACGGACGGCTGCGCGTTTTTGCCGCTCCCCTTCTACTATTTATAGCGGAGTTACGTTTTGGGCGGACGGCCGCGCCTATTCTCCCTCCCACGCTTTGCCTTTGACATCCCCTCTGTCATATGGCTTGTTTCAGAATCGATAAAACATGCCCTCTTGATGGAATCCTCCCCATAGCGGCTGCGGATCGAATCCACCGCCTGGTTCAGCTTGGAAAGCCGTTCCATCTTATCCATATCAAATAAATTATATTGTTCATACAGTTCTTCGCTGGCGTGGCTGGTACTGACGCCCAGCAGGCGCAGCGGCGCTTTATTCCACAGTCTGTCAAACAGCATAACGGCCGTCTCATATATTTTTTCTGTAATATTTGTCGAAGAATCCAATGTCATCTGCCGGGAGCTCTGATGAAACTCATGATCGACCAGCGTAACAGAAACAACATGGATATATGCATTGTCGGCGCGGATACGCGCTCCGACCGTCTCACACAGCGAGAGTAAAATATGCAGCGCCGTTTCCCTGTCTGCCACATCAAAATGAGTTGTGACAGAATTACTGTACCCTTTATTGGGCAGCGCATGATCCTGAATCAAATTATTATCTATCCCATTTGCATAGTTCCAGATTACCTCGCCATGCTTTTTAAACATTGTTTTCAAGAGTGCGACGTCGGTATGTGCAAGCTCGCCAATCGTCTTAATCCCCAGCCTCCTCAGCTTTGCCGCTGTAGATTTTCCGACATAAAACAATTCCTCCACCGGAAGCTGCCACAATTTATCCGGCACTTCTTCTGGAAACAACGTGTGAACCTTATCCGGTTTTGTAAAATCGGACGCCATTTTCGCCAGCAGCTTATTGGAAGAAACGCCGATATTTACCGTAAATCCCAGCGAATCCCTGATCTCTTCGCGGAGCCGGTTAGCAAACTCCACCGGATCGCCGTGCAGCTTCTCCATCCCTGTCATATCGCAAAATGCCTCGTCGATACTGTACTGCTCCACAACAGGCGAGTGTTTTTCCAATAATCCGATAAACTCCTTTGATTTTTCTACATAGAGGGAAAAATCCGGCGGCGCCACTACCAGTCCGGGGCATTTTTTGCGCGCGCTCAACAGCGGTTCTCCTGTCTTGATATGAAATGCTTTTGCCGGGATCGATTTTGCAAGGACGATGCCATGGCGTTTTTCTTCGCTGCCCCCTATCACGGAGGGAATCAGCCGAAGATCCACTGCATCCTTATCCACCGAGAGATTATATCCCGCCTGCCATGACAGAAAGGCAGAATTGACGTCCACATGATAAATAATCTTCTCTGGCACGGCAATCCCTCCTTCCCGCTGCGCCGCCTCTTATAATATTCCAAATGATTTCAGCAAAAGTACCAGAAGCATCACCGGGGCAATATATTTGATCATAACGATATAGAGCCTCTTCCTCCCCATCGTAATCCCGGTTTTTTCCACTTCGTCTATCACCGTCTCCGGCGTTAAGAGCCATCCAATCAAAATGCAGGTTCCAATCGCCACGACCGGCATCAAAAGATTATTGCTGACATAGTCCATGATATCCAGTATCTGGGCAGTCGTGCCATTCGGCAGAGGAAGTTCAAAATACAGGACATTGTAACCCATGCAGACAAACACACCGGCGACAATAGTAATTCCTGTCTCGATCAAAACGGCTTTTTTCCTGGAAAGATGGAACTGATCCATCAGGCATGACACAACTGCTTCCATAACGGAAACCGCGCTGGTCAGCGCCGCAAAAAGCACCATGGCAAAGAACAGAGTTCCTATCACAACTCCAACGCCTCCCATCGCAGTGAAAACCTTTGGCAGGGAGACAAACATCAATCCCGGGCCAGACGACTGCATTCCCTCGCTCCCGGCAAATACATATACCGCCGGAATGATCATAACGCCCGCCAATACAGCAATCGCCGTATCAAAAAACTCAATCTGGTTGACAGAGCTTTTTAAATCGGCCTCATCCGGGACGTAAGAACCATATGTAATCATAATTCCCATCGCAACGCTCAGACTGAAAAAGAGCTGACCCATCGCATCCATTAAGACCGTTAAAAATCTCGAAACCGTCATGCCCGAGAAATCGGGGATCACATAAACTCCCAATCCCTGCAAGCCCGTCCTCACTGCGCCATTATCATCTGTATGGCTGAGCGTAAGCGAAAAGACAGCGATAATAATAACAAACAGGACTAAAACCGGCATGATGATCTTAGAAAAGGACTCAATCCCTTTGTTGACGCCGCGGTGTACGACAATCGCCACAGCCGCGAGGAAAACCAGCAACATAATATACGGCTCGAC
>CANQCD010000039.1 GCA_947589455.1 uncultured Lachnospiraceae bacterium
GGGGAATTTTTATAAAATAGGATTTGAGAACCGCAGAAATAGGGGCTGGAGAATCCGAGAGACTATAGTATTTGAAAAGGAGGAGTATTATGGCTACGGTAACGGAAATCAAACAAAAGACATTAACGGGCGAGCGGGCGTTGTTTCAGGCGAAAGATTTACAGATTGAAAACTGTGTATTTATGGATGGGGAATCGCCGCTAAAGGAAAGCAGTGACATTACGCTTGTCGGAAGTTTGTTCCGCTGGAAATATCCTCTCTGGTACAGCAAAAACATTGTGGCAAAGGATTGTACCTGGTTTGAAATGGCGCGCGCCGGAGTGTGGTATACTGATAATATTTCAGTGGAAAATGCAGTGATTGAAGCGCCGAAAAATTTCAGAAGATGCCACGGTGTGGCATTGAAGGATGTTTCCTTTTCAAATGCGGCGGAAACATTATGGAATTGCGATCGTGTAAAGCTGGAAAAGGTAACGGCAAAGGGCGATTACTTTGCCATGAACTGCAGCGATATGGAAATCCATGATTTTACGCTGACTGGAAATTATTCTTTTGACGGGGCAAAAGACGTTGTGATCCGAAATGCGAGGATGCTGTCAAAAGACGCTTTTTGGAATACGGAAAATGTCACGGTATATGATTCCTTTATTTCCGGAGAATATCTGGGCTGGAATGCAAAGAATCTGACGCTCGTAAACTGTACGATTGAGAGCTTACAGGGGATGTGCTATATTGATAATCTGGTGATGAAAAACTGCAAGCTGATCAATACCACGCTGGCTTTCGAGTATTCCACAGTAGACGCAGAGATTTCCAGTAAGATTGACAGCGTGATGAATCCCCAGAGTGGGACGATCCGGGCAGATTATATTGAGCAGCTGATTTTAGAGAAAGATAAGGTCGATCCGACAAAAACAAAGATTATCTGTGGACAGACTTCCACAAGGGGCAAGAGGGATTTTAATGTCCTTACCAATTTGCCGTTGAAACCATGTGCCTGTGAAATATAGAAAATGCACAGTGCGATCGCTAGGATTCTGTGCCGGCAAATTTTTGAAATTCTTCTAAAAATTTTTCTGCCGCTTTGGAGAAAAACTGATATTTTTTCCAGATTAGGTTTATTCCAACATGCAGAGGCGGCTCGCATGGGATAAAGCAGAGGTTGCTGTCCCCGGTGGTGTTGATGATCTTATCCAGAGCAAAGGCGAAGCCAAGCCCTTCGTCAACCATCAAAGAAGCATTAAAGAGAAGGTTGTATGTAGCAGTGACATTTAACTCGGAAAATTTTTTGCCAAGCCATGATGTGAGAAGACCGCCGTCGCGGGCATTGCGGTTCATGATCAGCGGTGCGTCCCACAAATCTTCCGGATGGACGGAGTCCCTGCCTGCCAGAGGGCTGTCTTTTCTGGTTAAAATACCATAGGTATCTTGAAGCGGAAATTCGGCATACTCATATTTGGAAGTATCGACCGAGCCGAATAAGAGTCCAAAATCAATGAGTCCTTTGTCCAGATTTTCCAGGACGTCTGTCGTGTCGCCACTGGAAATGTGATAATGGATATCTGGATAGGACTGCTGCAGTTTTTTTGCCGTTTTTGCCAGAAGGTGTACGGCGTCCGTTTCACCGGCTCCGATATAAACGTCACCGGCTATGAGATCATCGGAAAGCGAGATCTCGTGTTCTGTTTTTTGCACAAGATCCAGGATTTCCTCCGCCCGTTTTCGTAAAATCATTCCCTCCTCGGTCAACGTAATCTTGCGGTTTCCGCGTATCATCAGCGGTTTTCCGAGTTCCTCTTCCATATCCTTTAATTGTCTGGAAAGCGTAGGCTGAGACAGATGCAGGGATTCTGCGGCGCGGGAAATGCTCTGTTCCCTTGTGACGGCAAGAAAATATTGAAGGACTCTTAACTCCATTTTGTAACCTCCCGGTATGCAATCATTGGTTAGAAAATCACGGCTATTTTATTATAGCAAGCCAGATTGATAGCCGTCAAGCAGAGACGATAACGACGGTGGTTGGCGTGTTGCAAACATATGTGAAAAATGCTAGAATAGGGGCAGCGTGGAATCGTTTGATTTGGATGTCGTTATCGACATATATTTTAGTGCAGGATAGATTGAAAGAGGAGATAATATGACACGGCATTCTGTTTATATTATAGCAGGATATTTATAGTATTTCTGCCTTTTACAACATATAAAACAGAGAGGAAAGATATGATGAAAAATCATCAGACGAGTAATAAAGGAAACGGCATGAGGATGAATGGAAGCAATGAGTTTGATTTTGTTACAGACCGGAGAGATACGTATTCGTTGAAATGGGATGTTTCAAATGGCGAATTACCTATGTGGGTAGCTGATATGGATTTTCAGACGGCGCCGGAAATCCTTTCCGCAATCAGAGAGAGGGCGGAGCACGGTATCTTTGGTTATTCTGTTATTCCTGAAGCGTGGTATGAGGCTTACCAGTCATGGTGGAAGAACAGACATCATTTTGAGATGGAACGCGAGTGGCTGATTTTTTGCACCGGCGTGGTGCCCGCTATTTCAAGTATTGTGCGGAAATTGACTACGCCTGCCGAGAAAGTTTTGATACAGACTCCTGTTTACAATATTTTTTTTAATTCCATTCTCAATAATGGAAGGCAGGTTTTAGAAAACGAGCTGAAATATCAAGACGGCAAATATGAAATTGATTTTGAGGATTTGGAAAGGAAGCTTGCCGATCCGCAGACTGCAATGATGATCCTGTGCAATCCGCATAATCCGATTGGAAAAATATGGGACAGGGAAACGCTTGCGCAGATTGGCGCCCTTTGCGAGAGGTATCATGTTGTGGTCGTGTCTGATGAAATCCATTGCGATTTAACGACGCCGGGAACAGAATATATTCCGTTTGCCAGTGTTTCTGAAATTTGCCGGGAAAACAGTATTACCTGTATTGCGCCAACGAAAGCGTTTAATCTGGCAGGATTGCAAACGGCAGCAGTAGTGGCGCCGAATCCCGCTTTGCGCCATAAGGTTTGGCGCGGGTTGAATACGGACGAAGTGGCTGAACCAAACTCCTTTGCCATCGATGCGGCTGTTGCTGCATTTACAAAAGGCGCGCCGTGGCTTGATAGATTGCGATCCTATTTATTTCAGAATAAAAAAGCAGCTGCAGATTATATTCAAGAAAATATACCGAAGCTGCGCGTCGTTTCTTCACAGGCAACATATCTTATGTGGCTGGATTGCCACAGGCAGATCGAATCTGCCGATGGAGCGGTTTCGTTTATCCGCGATAAGACGGGTTTGATCGTTTCGAGCGGGACGCAGTATGGGCGATGCGGCGAGAAGTTTATCCGCATGAATATTGCCTGCCCTCGCACTTTGCTGGAGGATGGGCTTTCGCGTTTGCGGGAAGGCATCCAAAAATACGAGAAGCCATGCTGATAGTTTTATCAGTTTTTGGAACAGGGCGATACAGAAATCAGGGAAAGCGTGAAATAAAGGGGAAATGATCAAGGATCCTCTGGAAAACGAGGAGGAAAATGTAAGCTGTATCAGCAGAGATAAAAAATATCAGTTGTTTATCAGAAAAATTTCAACCCTTCGGAGTTTGTGTGGATTTTTCTGGCATAATTCTGTATAATATAGGAATAGAAAAGGCATGAAGGCATGACCTTTTGAAACAGGCAGTATCATTATCAATTTATGTAAGGGAGGCTGAAAACGTATGGATCGTTTAAAGGACAAAGTAGCTGTTATTACAGGAGGTAATTCCGGGGTGGGCGCCGCCGCTGCAAAGCTGTTTGCGGCAGAAGGCGCCACTGTTGTCATTACAGCGCGCAGGGAAGCTGCGCTGGAGAAGATTGCCGGGGAGATTGCGCAGGCGGGAGGGGAGGTTTTGGCGATATCTACGGATATTTCCAAGCCGGAAGATCCAGAACGCCTGATGCAGACAGTTATTGACAAATATGGAAAGATTGATATTCTTGTGAACAATGCGGGGATTTTGGAAGAGGGGTTAAAACCGATCGATCGTTTTACCGATGAAGATCTGGACCGTATTGTGGAGACAAATCAAAAAGGGACTATGCGTTGTATGCGCGCCGCCAGCAAGCGGATGGAGTCCGGTTCAAGCATTGTCAATGTGGCTTCTGTCGCAGGTCATGGGGGATGCGGAGGCGCCGCGTATGTTTCTTCTAAGGCTGCTATCATTGGCGTGACAAAGCATACGGCTCTCCGTTTTCAGGCTGAGGGAATCCGTTGTAATGCCGTTTGTCCGGGTACGATTGTCACTCCGATGACCTCTTCCATGAAAGCAGATGAATTGGATCAGGATATGTTTGGCGCTATGTCAACCCACTCCAATCTCCGCACGCAGCCCTGTACAGCAGAGGATGTGGCAAATATCCTGTTATTTCTCGCCAGCGATGAATCACGCGCTATGACGGGGCAGGTTATGGTCACGGATTTTGGCGCAAGTCTGTAACAGGCGGGAGCGTTTTAGGACAATATTAGAACACGCCGTGACACTACGGATGATCCGTAGTGTCACGGCGTATATAAAACAGGCGCAATCTGCTAAATTATCTTAATGAGAACGATTTCATAAATCTGTTTCTATTTCCCTTTTTCTGGAATGTCGGAATTTTTGAGACGGCATAAAAAATATGATATAAAATGGATATTTACGCCAATTTTTCTGAATAGGGCGTACTTTTTCTGAGTGGGAGTTTATAAGAGTTTTTGAAAACGATTTCACTATTTCGTGTTTATTTTGCATCACTCGCATGATATCATTTGCTTATTCCAATCATGATTGCCCAATAAAAAGGAAGCAGCGATATGCCATGAAAAGTAAAGCTGGAGTGGCAATATGCTGTGAAAGAGCAAAGCTGGAGCAGAGATATGCCATGAAAAGTAAAACTGGAGTGGCAATATGCTATGAAAGAGCAAAGCTGGAGCAGCGATACGCCATGAAAAGTAAAGAGGCATCAACTGGAAAAAGAGAGGAGAATGGTGAAAGATGAAAAATAAGAAAAAAAGACCGGTATACTTTTTATCGGCAATAGGAAAAAGCGGAATTATTACATGGATACTTATCATACTGATTTGGGAGATTGCGTCGAAGTTTAATACGCCGGAATTTCTCCCGGGACCTCTGGCCACGTTGAAAGGGCTGCGGGAGCTTATTGACAGAGGCGTGCTCTGGGACGATGTTAGAATCAGTTTGCAGCGCGTCGGCATTGGCTGGATCCGGGGTATCATCATAGCAGTACCGGCGGGTCTTCTGATCGGCCGGTTTAAGCCTATAAGGTTTCTCTTTGAACCGTTTATAAACTTTTTCAGATTTGTACCAGCAATCGGATTTCTTACGCTGTTTCTTATGTGGTTTGGCGTGGGAGAGGCGTCTAAGCTTATGCTGATCACATATGCGTCTGTATTTCCGATCATGATCAATACGATTGCGGCGGTATCCGGCATAGACCCGGTAAAATATCAGGCTGCTGAATCCCTTGGGGCGTCGCCGCTGCAAAGCTTTTTTACGGTTACAGTGCCAGGTTCGGTGCCTGGGATATTTACGGGAATAAGGCTGGGGCTTTCGGGCGCCATCATCTCTATTGTTTCGGCTGAAATGCTGGCGGCAAGCGAAGGGATCGGATATCTTATTTATACTTCGCGCCTGTATTACCGCACGGATTGGATTTTTACCGGTATCGTGGTATTGGGGCTTTTCGGTTTTATTGCCGATAAAGTGCTCAGGAAAATAGGAAATTCGGCGTTTAAATTTTATGGTATCGTTAATCAGTAAACAGACTGGAGGGAAAAATTATGTTGGAGAGTAAAACGACAGGTAAGAAGATAGTTATAAAAGGTCTTAATAAGCAGTTTGAACAGGAGAAAAAAGGGCTTTTGTTTTCCAAAAATATAAATCCTGACGCAGTATTTGCAGACGAGCCGTCGGGATATGTGCTGCGGGACGTGAATCTGGAAATTGCAGAGGGCGAGTTTCATATTTTCCTCGGGGCGAGCGGCTGCGGCAAGTCCACACTGCTTAATATTATCGCAGGTTTTTTGGAAGCTACTGACGGAGAAGTGCTGCTAGACGGCAAGAAAATCAAAAAGCCAGGTTCAGAGCGCGGAGTAGTATTTCAGAGCGCGGAAGCGGCTGTTTTTCCTTGGCTTACCGTCAGGAAAAATGTTGAGTACGGGCTTAAGATGCAGGGCGTAAATAAAAAGGAGCGCAGGCGGATTGCGGATGAATGCATTGAACTTGTCGGGCTTAAAGGGCATGAGAAAAAGCATCCGTCCGAACTTTCCGGCGGCATGAAGCAGAGGGTTCAGATCGCAAGAAGTATTGCGAGCAATCCGGAGATACTTATTATGGATGAACCGTTCGGCGCACTCGATGCGCAGACAAGGAGAAATCTGCAGGATGAACTGATAACGATATGGAAAAAGACGAAGAAGACGATATTGTTCGTAACTCACGATCTGCAGGAGGCTGTATATCTTGGACAAAAGATAAGTATTTTTTCGGCAGCGCCGGACGCAAAGATTGCCATGCAGATACCGGTGCCCTATGATTATCCAAGAAAATTGGACGATCCAGATGTTTCCGAGTTTACGAGAAACGTACATAAAGTGCTTGAAGAAGCAATCAATGCGCACGGAGCGGCAGTTGACAAATCGGCGTAATTTCTGGCGGCGTATAAAAATTATGATAAAAACAAAAAAATCCTTTCTCTCGCCAAGATTATCGATAGTGTAAATTTTTCGGTGAATTTACACTATCGAAAAATCAGAGCGAAGACATGTGTTTTTGCATAGTTCATTTGGCAGATGAAAATATAATATTAACATTGCCGCATGATCTGTAAAATCGGCTTAACGGCCATATCGGTCAAGACAGTCCGCAGCTTCCTCGGGAGATAGTCCCATTTTCTCCTGGAGTTGTCTGATGATCGCTTCATCGGACAGACCAAATTCACGCGCCATTTCGATGAGCACTTTTTTTCCGCGTTCTAAGCCACGTTCCAAGCCACGTTCTAAGCCTGCCTCGTATTTTTCCTGGTACTGCATCTGTAACGTCATATAATCCAACCGCCACCTTTCATTTTTTCTGGCAGATTTTACTGCTTCATCCAGCTCCCGGGTAAAATCATCCTGCGGCATTTTGCCATCAATGTAATCCAGAAGTTTTTTCAGTTCCGGCGTCACATCATCCATGGTACCCTTTGTGTTCAGGATGATCTTTATGGCTTCGTCTCCGAGTCTGAGTTCCGGATTTTGGATGCACCGGTTCTCGAATGTGTAGATGTGTCTGCCCTCGCCGAACAGGTCAAAGGTACAGACAAAGATAATGAAACTGCATTTTAAGTTTCGGTAATCCTCGCCCTTTTCGAGAATGTTTAAATCAACCATCCCCTGATAATATCTTGTCCTTTTCGGCAGGTTTTGATTTTTTGTTGCCTGCATTTCGATGTTGTAGACGACGCCCTTTTCGTCTTCTGCTAAAATATCCAGGCGTACCCCTTTCGCATCTGCAGAGAAATCGATGGTTTCCTGGAATTTCGGATATTCAATGCGTGCGATCTTCACGCCGAGTACCCGCTCCAGAAATGGTTTACAGTATTTGGGATCCCGCATGATTAAACTAAACATGAAGTCATCCCGTAATTCGAGTTCATAAAAATTTTTTGCCATTGGTTATTTAAACCTTTCCGGCTCCCCAATTTCATTATACAAGAGTTTGGATACTATTGCAAGGAAAAATACAAATCAATGGCGTTCGCTGTTGATTTAGACAGGGACAGATGCTATAATGCAAAGTGTAGTGAAGGAAAAAGCGATTGCTGCCGGAATAGATTATTATGAACACACAGAGACAGATCAATAAGGATGCGCCGGCAGAACAGCCTGCTGGTACAGCGGCGGTTTAGGTTGAAAAATCATACTGATGCAATGATTTTCCACATGGGTATCTGTGAGAAGAACTTTAGTTCTTTGGAGCGCTCACAAATAGCTTTGATGGCACGCCGCCATCGCGCAAAACGCTTCGGAATGGGGGATTTTTATGAAAAAGATATTATCATATATTGCGGTGGTTATCGCCATTGCAGCGGCGGCTTTTGTTGCTTTTCACTTTAATCCTGACAGTCTTTTGCGGGGAAAGCAGGAAGAAATGGGGATGGGCGATATCAAAGCAGGTAAGAAAGTAACAGGGCATCCGGCGGGCAAAGACATCCCGCATATTTCCTCTGTGAAAGAGTTTGACAAACTTTACACAGGCACGGATCATGTGACGCTGCAACCGGTATCTATTGTGCCAACCGGCGTCTGGCATTTAAAATCATGGGTGAAGCCTTATTCGCAAAGACGGTATAAAGGCAGGGCGACAGGGGCGCCCAGAAAAAAACCAGAGGTGATTGTGTCAAAGCTGGATATCCATATGGATTATAATCCTTATTATCTGTTGGAATTGCAGGACGGCAATTACATCATAGCAGAGATTCCTGAACCGGATGCGGATGCAGTCAGAAAAGGCAAAAAGGTAACGTTGCCGATTGGGGAGAAACGGACATTTGGTATGACAGAATCACTGCGGAAAATATGCGAGGAATATCATGCAGATACCAGCGGCGTGTTTTTTGCATTTGATGAGGAGTGGTATCAAAGCATTGATTTGTTTATGGTATTGTCGCGGATTGGAGTTGGCGTCGTTGTATTTTTTGGCGTGGGCGTCTGCTTGTTGTTGCTGATTGATAAAGTGATTGGCAGGAAACCGATGGAAGATGGCGGAGACCGCAAGAAGATAGATTAAAAAAATATACTGGTATATCGCCATCTTTGTGGCAAGCTGCAAGAGTGGATGGGATTTGCTCAAAAAATGGGGATTAGGATGCATTGCGATTCTTGCAGAAATGCTTTTTTCCGGTTCATATGCAACAAAATTTTGCAAAAAACACTTGCAATTTGTTTGGAAGTATGCTATTATAAAAACCGTTGCTGAATATTTAAGAGTTTTAAGGATTCGCATCGAAAATAGTTACGGCTCCATGGTCAAGCGGTTAAGACATCGCCCTTTCACGGCGGTAACACGGGTTCAAATCCCGTTGGAGTCATTATAATTTTGGCGACTTAGCCAAGTGGTAAGGCACGGGACTGCAACTCCCTGATCATCGGTTCAAATCCGGTAGTCGCCTTAGGATTAAGAGGTTGTTTCACTATGCAGATAGTGTGATAGCCTTTTTTCATGTATTCGGGCAGGAGGGACAGAGAGATGCAGCAGAAACCGCGCCGGTCGGGAGACAAAGAAAATATATTACAAAAGCCCCTGGTGGTCTGTCTGATAGCAACGTTGTGCAACTGTCTGTGGGGCAGTGCGTTTCCGAGTGTCAAGCTGGGATATCAGTGGTGCCGGATCTCTTCCGGGGATGCCAGCTCTCAGATTCTTTTTGCGGGCTGCCGTTTTATCCTGGCGGGGATTCTTGTTCTTTTGGCGGGGAGTATTTTGGAAAAAAGGCTGCTATGTCCTGGCAGAAAAGATGTCAAACCGGTAGTTGTACTGGCGTTTTTCCAGACTGCGCTGCAGTATTTTTTCTTTTACATAGGGATGGCGCATACAACCGGCGTGAAGGGGTCTGTCATTACGGCGATTAATGTTTTTTTGTCGATATTGATCGCCAGCCTTTTCTTTCATCAGGAGAAATTGAGCGTTCCAAAACTTATTGGCTGTCTGATGGGGTTTGCCGGCGTCGTTTTGATCAATGTGCAGTCGGCGGGATTGGATGCTCCTTTTGTCTGGAATGGGGATGGTTTTATTCTGGTATCTGCATCTTCTGCAGCGATTTCCGCAGTTTTGATCAAACGTTACTCCAATAGCCACAATCCGGTTTTGCTGAGTGGGAGCCAGTTTATTTTGGGAGGCATTGCGCTTGCCGGAGCTGGTCTGGCGTTGGGAGGCCGGATCGTATTTCCG
Source organism: uncultured Lachnospiraceae bacterium (assembly GCA_947589455.1). Taxonomy (GTDB): domain Bacteria; phylum Bacillota; class Clostridia; order Lachnospirales; family Lachnospiraceae; genus Butyribacter. The sequence continues at coordinate 9,977 of CANQCD010000039.1, forward strand.
GATATCAGAGCTGGCGTGATCCTGCTGCATCTGGCGCTGATTTCCGCAGTGGCTTATACCTTGTGGGGGATTCTTTTAAAATATAATCCGGTGTCCAGAGTAACGGTGTATGGCTTTATTAATCCGATAGCCGGTGTCGTTTTATCCGCCCTGCTGCTGGGGGAAAGAGAAACCCTGGGAGTTTCGTCGGCGGTTGCGCTTGCGCTGGTGTCGGGTGGGATTTTTGTTGTAAACAGAAAGTGGAAACGGGATGTCGCTGCCAAAAAGCTGCGATAAATAGTGGCAAGTTGTCGTAAACAGAAAGTGGAAACGAGATGTCGCTGCCAAAAAGCTGCGATAAATAGTGGCAAGTTGTCGTAAACAGAAAATGGAAACGGGATGTCGCTGCCAAAAAGCTGCGATAAATAACGGCAAGTTGCCATAAAACGGAAAATTTGTTACACTGGATAAAATCAGGCAACCTGTAAAACTACAATCTTTTATTAAAAGTTTTGCGGGCTTTTTGCAGATGAAATCGGGTGGGGCGAAGCGATTTAAATAGTGTGCTGCACGATGGAGATAAGAGGCAACGTAGAGATATTATCACTAGTTGCGAAGCGATTTAAATAGTGTGCTGCACGATGGAGATAAGAGGCAACGTAGAGATATTATCACTAGTTGCGAAGCGATTCAAAATAGTATACTGCACAATGGTCATGGACGAAAGGCATGTTTTGCAAACGCCTGGTGGATGAAATGATAGAAAGAGGATTATCAAATGGGGCAAAGAGATTTTTTGGAGGCGATTGAGGATGAATTTGGCGAGATGAGATTACGGCCGGAGCAGTATTCCGCACTGGGGCTGGCGTATCTGGGGGATGATGTGTATGACCTGATCATCCGGACGGTTGTGATGGAGATGGGAAATGGCAGCGTGAAGAATTTTCATCGGATTACGACAGGTATTGTGAAAGCAGGGGCGCAGGCGGCGCTGATGCGCGTACTTGAGCCGATTTTAACAGAGGAAGAGCGCGATATTTATCATCATGGCAGGAATGCCAAGTCAGCGTCTTCGGCAAAAAATGCTTCTATTACAGATTATCGTATCGCGACTGGTTTTGAAGCGCTGTTAGGATATCTATATTTAAAACATGATATGAAGCGCGCCCTGCATCTGGTAAAAACAGGGCTGGAGCAGACGGAGCAGCTTCCTGGCACGCTGCGGTCAGGAAGCGGGACAATGCAGGAGGAATAGGATCATGCGATATGAGGAGCTGACACTGGAGGGAAGGAACGCTATTATTGAAGCATTCCGCTCTGGCAAAACGATTGATAAGGTATTTGTGCTGGATGGCTGTCAGGATGGACCGATCCGCACGATCATACGGGAGGCAAAAAAGACGGATGCGATTATCCAGTATGTAAAAAAGGAGCGTTTGGATCAGATGTCGCAGATGGGAAAGCATCAGGGTGCGATCGCCTATGCTGCGGCATATGAATATGCGACAGTAGACGATTTGTTTGTGCGTGCGGAGCAGAAAAAAGAAGATCCTTTTTTCATTTTATTAGATAATATAGAAGATCCTTATAATCTGGGTTCGATCATCAGGACGGCAAATCAGGCGGGCGCTCATGGGGTGATCATACCGAAGAGACGAGCCGTCGGACTGACGGCAGCTGTGGCGAGGGCGTCGGCAGGGGCTGTCAATTATACGCCGGTGGCAAAGGTCACAAACCTGGTAAAGACAATGGAGGAACTGAAAAAAAGGGGAATGTGGTTTGTCTGTGGAGACATGGATGGAGAGGTGATGTACCGCCAGGATCTGACAGGTCCCATCGGGGTAGTGATTGGAAACGAGGGGGATGGCGTCAGCCGTCTGGTCAGGGAAAATTGTGATTTTGTGGCGTCCATTCCCATGTTTGGGGATATTGATTCCCTGAACGCCTCTGTGGCAGCGGGGATTTTGTCCTATGAGATTGTGCGGCAGAGGATGGAAAAGAAAAAGTAAATCAGGCAGGGGCAAAGACAAAGCGCTTTTTATGGGATAGGAAATTGCAAGTCCTCCGAGAGAAGGGCTTTGAAATGTAGTGGCGTACAAGGGCAACAGCGTTTTTTATGCCAGCCGGATTTTTAGCCGGATTGAGGCCAGCGCAGACAGGGTCAAAGGATTGAGAGGTAGGGAATGAAACAGAAGCCAGAGAAGCTGCCCAAAGTTGTGCAGAGACAAAACGGCGGGGAAGAGAGAATGCGGCGAAGAAGAGAGAAGGCGCATGGAACCAGGCAGGAGCAGGGCGGGGAAGAGGGACTGCAAAACAGGGAAAAAAGTGAAGATAAGGAAGCAGAGCTGCAGAAGATCCGTCAGGCGCAGGCAGGCAATGGAGAGGCGATGGCATATCTCCTGGAACGGTATAAAAGCCTGGTCAGGGCGCTGACCAGACCGCTGTTTCTGATGGATGGCGATCAAGATGATCTGGTGCAGGAGGGGATGATCGGGTTATTTAAAGCGGTGCAGTCCTATGACGCCTCGCGGGGAAGCTCTTTTGAAACTTTTGCAAACCTGTGTATATCCAGGCAGCTCTATTCTGCGGTCAAGGCGTCGAACCGGCAGAAGAACATTCCGTTAAATTCTTATATCTCTATCTATGAGGCGGATGGAGCGGCGGGAGAGGCAGAATCGGAGCGGGCGAATGTTTTGGGGACGGCAATGGCGGACTGGCAAAAAAATCCGGAAGAGATCGTGATTGGCAAAGAGACGGCTGGCGTCCTTGAAAAGTTGCTTTTCAGCCGGTTGAGCAAGATGGAGACGCAGGTGTTAAAATACTTTTTAAAAGGGCTTACCTACAAGGAGATTGCCGCGCGGCTGGGAAAGTCTCCTAAAACAATAGATAATGCGTTGCAGAGGATAAAGGCAAAGGTGGCAAAAATTTATCATTGACGGAAAAAAGGGGTTGAAAAATTTACATAATTGGGATATAATATTGTTTGTTGACGTGCCTGTTGTATGGATGGGCACAGAGGCAAGAATGCTGTCTTGGCGCAGTCGGTAGCGCGTCGCCTTGGTAAGGCGGAGGTCGGGGGTTCAAGTCCCCTAGACAGCTTTCTGGCACTGGAACAAGTCCCCCGCAGCGAGCTGCGGGGGATTTTAGATATCGGAAAGAGAGATACCGTTTTTGGATTGTGGTGAAGAGGATGATGTGGAAGCAAATCATACTGGGCTATTTGGCCGTCATGAATGCAGCGGCTTTTTTGATGATGGGGATTGATAAGCGGAGGGCGAGGAAAAAACTCTGGAGGATTCCGGAGAAAAGCTTGTTTGGCGCGGCTATTCTGGGCGGAAGTATCGGCGCAGTATTGGGGATGCGTCTCTTCCATCACAAGACAAAACACTGGTATTTTGTCTGGGGGATGCCGCTGATCTTGATCTTGCAGGTTGTTGTGGCGGCTGTGATATGGCGGCATTGGATGGGCTGACAGTTTTTGCCGCTTTTGGCTATCAGTGGCATATTGGCAGATGGTGATATGGCGGCATTGGATGAGCTGATATTTTTTGAGTGTAACGGCAGTTTGGAATTGGAAAGAGGATACACTGGCATGGAGGATGAATATGAGGGAAGCGGTGACAACAGTGGATTTTGGCAGCAGTCCGGACAAGGTCTGGGGATTGCTGACAGATAATGAAAATTATTCCTGGAGAAGTGATCTTGCAGAGATTAAAATAGGAGAGAAGGCAGCGGATTTTACCGAGGTGGGAAAGGATGGAACGGAGACGTTTTTTTCCATTACGCTCCGCATTCCGCATGAGCGCTATGAACTGGATTTTCATAATAAAAATATGCAGGGGCATTTTATTGCAGAGCTGCACAAGAATAACGGCAGGACAAAGGCTGTCTTTACAGAGGCGGTGGAGGTGCAGGGCAGCTTAAAAAATAAGATAGCGGGGTTCTATTTGAGAAAACAGCAGAAACGTTATGTCAATGATATGAAAAAGGCATTGGGAGAAGTTTGAGGTGCAGATTGCCGGGAGGGCAGAAGGATGGAGCAGGGACAAAAAAGAAGTTCTTTTTTCGATATGTTGAAAGGGATTTGTATTATTTTTGTATTGATCAACCATTTTATCGACGCAGAAGACCAGGAGCTTAAAATCTTTTTCCCTTATTGGGGAGATATGGCGGTTCCTCTTTTTATGATCCTGTCGGGCTATCTGTACGCGGAGTCCTACAAGCGGAACAAGATAGAATCATTCAGCCAGGCGTATGAGTTTTCCTTTGTTTTGAAAAAAGTATTCCGTTTTGCGATTCCGTTTTTTCTGCTTTTTATTGTAGAGATGATGTTAGAGAGAGGATATCTGGGCACAGGCTACAGTTTATTTGAAATGGCGATGCTTTTTTTGCGGGGAGGAAATGGACCGGGAGGATATTATATACCGATGTTGATCCAGTTTATCTTTCTTTTTCCTGTTATCTATTTTATTATCAGGAGAAAGAAAAACGGCATTCTGATCTGCCTGGCTTTAAACATTGCCTATGAAGTGATCAAGACGTCATTTGGCATGAACGTAGAATTTTACCGGTTGTGCCTGTTCCGGTTTCTCTTTGCAATAGCGGCGGGATGTTTTTTGAGCCTGAGGCAGGAAGAAAAAATAAAACCGTGGTATTATGCGGGCTTTTTTGCAGTGGGGGCTGTCGCGATCTACATTTCCAATTATACGGATTATCATGCGCATATTTTATATTACTGGACAAAGACAACGATAATGACAGTATTTTATATTTTTCCGATTTTTGTCTTGCTGAAAAGTAAGATGGAAGATATCCGGGAGCCGTTTTTTTCACGTATTGGAATGGCTTCGTACCATATTTTTCTGGTGCAAAAATTATATTACCGCTATTTTAGCGAACAGATCGCAGTATACGTTCATCAGACAGGGCTGTGTCTTTTGACGGCGATCGCGGTCTGTTGTGCGGTGGGAATCATATTCTGGAAAATAGAAGAACCGGTCAGCCGGAAAGTGATTGCCTTGATAAAATAAAAAAGGGCACCGCCTGCGCTGGCGCTCCACTGCATTTCAAAGCCCTTCTAAAGAAGGGCTTGCAATTTCTTATTCCATAAAAAAGGACAAAACCCGCGTTTTGCCCTTGCACACCATTACATTTCAAAGCCCTCCGAAAGGAGAACTCGCAATTACCTATCTAATAAAAAAAGCAGATGACGGGAGTCGAACCCGCCTCCTCAGCTTGGGAAGCTGATATACTACCGATGTACTACATCTGCATTAGAACAATACCTAGTATACCACGTTAGAACGGTTTCGTCAAATACTATTCGAAATGTTTTTTTCGGATGGGATTGGAGCGGCTTTGAGAGGCGGCTGCCAACGATGCGTTAGCGTAAAATTTTTGCAGGATACGGAAGAAGAGGCAAGAGATTCATCAATCATGCGGAAAGCTTTGACAATCACAGGAGTTTCCGCTAAGATTGACATAGATAGGATTTTTCGGTTATCTATAAAAATAGCAAGAAAGAGAGGAAAAAATATGCCATTTATTAATTCAAAAGTCAGTGTAGCAATGAGCCAGGAGAAAAAGGAAGCCATAAAGACAAAGTTAGGCCAGGCGATCACTCTGATCCCTGGGAAATCTGAAAATTGGCTGATGGTCGGTTTTGAGGATTCTTACGATCTGTATTTTCAGGGCAACCAGGACGGGCCGACTGCTTTTGTGGAGGTAAAAGTCTATGGGAGCGCTTCGCCTCAGGTTTTTGATAAGATGACGGGGGCAATCTGTGATATTTTTTCGGAAGAGCTGGGGATTCCAGAGAACCGCATCTATGTCAAGTATGAGGAAGTAGAAAATTGGGGATGGAACGGTTCGAATTTTTAGTGCGGACACGGTAGGAGGCGATGGATAGATGAAACGTTTGCAGACAGAATTACGAAATATTGACCATAAAGGCTATCCGGCCTATAAGGGGCTGAAGGGGCAGTATCGGTTTGCGTCCTATGAACTGGGCATTGACCATGTGCAGGGCGATCCGTTTGCCTCTCCGTCTAATTTAAGTGTCAGGATCAGAGGGACGGCGGCAGGATTTCCGGAAGAATTTTATCGGGAAAAATACCGCAGGACGGCATTGGAGGATTTTTTGCTCCGGGGGTTTTGCGCAGGGCTTGACAAAATCAGTTTTCAGGCAAAAGGATCCGGCAAAAGCGGACTGGTGGCGGCGAGCCGTCCCGGGCAGGAAATCCTGGAAAGAAGCGCCTGCCAGGTGGATGAGGCGAGGGGGGATGTTTTGTTCCGGTTTGTGGTGGGATTTCCGGCAAATGGCCGTTCTGTCCGCGCCGGCGAGCTGGAAAAGATCTTGTTTCAGCTGTTGCCGCCGGTGGTGGAACGCTCCGGCATCTGGAAAAATATAAACCAGAGCCGGCTGCAGGAACGCATTGATCTGGCAGATGACCAGGAGGCGATCCGGGTGCAGTTAAAAGAGCTGGGACTGGTCGCATTTGTCGCAAACCAGTCGATTTTGCCCAGGGAGAGCGGTGTGTCGCAGCGTCCGATGAAAAACGCAGTCCCTTTTGTATCGCCAAAATCAATGGAGGTTACGCTTACGCTGCCCCACAGGGGCGCTTGTACAGGAATGGGGATTCCAAAAGGGATCACATTGATCGTCGGCGGCGGGTATCATGGGAAATCCACGCTATTACAGACGTTAGAACGCAGCGTATATCCGCATATCGCCGGAGATGGCCGCGAATATATTGTAACAGATGCCACTGCGATGAAAATACGTGCGGAGGATGGTCGCAGTGTATGCAAGGAGGATATCAGCCTGTTTATCCAAAATCTGCCAAACGGGAAAGATACGACCTGTTTTTCTACGCTGGATGCAAGCGGTTCCACTTCGCAGGCGGCAAACACTGTGGAGGCGATTGAGGCGGGGAGTAAACTCTTATTGATTGATGAGGATACCAGCGCGACAAATTTCATGATCCGCGATGAATTGATGGAGAAAGTGATTTCTGCCGGGGAGGAACCGATCGTGCCGTTTATTAAGAGAGTAAAGGCGCTGTATCAGGAAAAAGATGTCTCGACAATCCTCGTAGCGGGCAGCTGCGGCGCTTTTTTCCATGTGGCTGACCGCGTGGTTCAAATGGAGCGCTATCTGCCCAAAGAGATTACCGCGCAGGCAAAGCAGGCGGCGGAGGAATATCCGTGCGAACTGGCTTCCGATGGGAGGAAAATGGATTTTTCTGAATCAAGGCAGGTATTTCTGCCGCGGGCGCAGGAGCGCAGCAAAGTCAAGGTGATGGGCACGGATGGTTTTCTGTGGAATAAAACGCAGGTGGATCTGAGATATCTTGAACAGATTACGGATGCGGAACAAATGATGGCGCTTGCGAAGGTGCTCGAATATCTGATGAAGAAAAACGGCGGTAAGAATGTCGTATTAAATGCGGCGGTTGACGAGGTGATAATAAAGCTGGAAAAGCTGGGGTTTCATATTTTATGTCAGGGAAATGTGGTTCCTAACATGGCAATGCCAAGAAAAGTTGAAGTCATGGGATGTGTGAATCGATTTGTGAAAGGCTAAAAAGGAGGATACTTATGAAAAAGAGAGCCATATCAATAGGACTTGCCTGTCTGTGCGCTGTATCTGTTTTTTGTACCGGCAGTGCGGCAAAAGCAGAAGTGATACATGAGACAGATTTAGAAGAATATATTATGCAGGAAATGTCGGATGCACGTATTTTGGGGATGGGCGCGGTGGTAGTCAATGAAGAAAATGAATTATACTGTGCATCTTATGGAATGGCAGAACGTACGGATTATGATTACGTGATTGGGGATTTGTCGCAGTCTTTTACTGCGGCGGGGATTATGCATCTGGTGGAAGAGGGAGAGGTCTCCCTGGAAGACAACGTGTCGGACTTTTTGCCAGAATATACTAAGGCGGCGGATGTGACGGTGCGGGAACTGCTGACGCAGACAAGCGGCATTACCGGAGAGGAAAACCTGTCAGACATTTCCGTATCCGGGAAAGGTGGAACGTTTGAATATGCTTATGCCAATTATGGACTTTTAGGCAAAATCGTGGAAGCTGTTACGGGAATGACTTATGAAGAGTATATTTCTGATAATATATTAGACCCGTTAAAGATGACATCGACGTATTCTTTGCGGGATTCCCTGCTGACAGAGAAAGATTTGATCCCGGCGTACCGCAATTATTTTGGCTTTCCATTTTTGTATCAATACCAATATGAAGAGAATGACTGGATGCCGGTATCTTCAAAACATCTGATCTCAGATGTGAAGGATTTGGGAAAATATCTTCAAATGTATCTTTCCGGCGGTGGGGAAGTTCTTTCTAATGAGAGCATAGACGAACTGCTTCATGGAGACGTTCCTGTCTCAGAGAGCAAATATCTTCCGGGAGATTTATTTGAGGGACGGGCGTCTTATGCAATGGGCTGGATGGAAAAAGAAGTTGGCGGGCAGGATGTTTTGTACCATATGGGTGCGGTGGAAAATTATACTTCTGCAATGATACTGCTTCCGGAAAAAGATCTGGGGATTGCGCTTTTGTTTAATTCTGCGGATGCGATTGCGGGGAGCGGTCTGATCCGAAAGCTGACGGAGGGGATTGTTGCTATCGAGCTGGAGCAAGATCCGGTGGATATTGATCCTGACAGTTATATCCAGGCGCATGTCATAGCGGATGGTTTGATGCTCCTTGCCGTGTTTGGTTCGTGGATGCCGATTTTCCTTTTGGGTTTCTGGAGAAGGAGAAGACGCAATCATATAGGGAGCATCCCTGGCATTTTGATTGATGTGCTGCTGCATCTTGTTTTGCCATCGGCCGTCTTGCTGGCGGCGCCGGCTATTGTATACCCTGCTGCATTAAACCGGTTTGTGCCAGATGTCTATTACGTGGGGATTTTTGCCATCGCATCGCTGTATCTGGGAGGCGCAGTCAAGCTGATCATGATGATCGTATATGCGATTGCCGGACCAAACGAGAAGCTTGAGATGAAGTGGAAGCAGATGGAACAGGAAAAAGAAAACAGCGATGATCAGGAAGAGGGAGAGACGACAGGAAAAATCAAAAAAGAAAAGAAAAAGCGAAAGAAAAAAGAGAAAGAAATTGCGGAGAGCCCAGAGCAGGGGATCTTGGCAGAAAGGTTACAGAAAAAAGAACCGGAGGCTCTGAGGGAACTATCTGTAAAAACAATAGAGCCAGAAGAAAAGGAGAAAAAAGAAAATAGAACCGCAGAGAGCGGCAAACAAAGTTCAGAGCAAAAAGAAGAGAAGAAACCGCAGAAATCCAAACCGGGAAAGAAAGGCGAGCCCGGCGGGAAACCGAATCCCCAAAAAGGAGAGCCGGTAAAAAAAGCCACTCCAGAGAAAGGCAAGAACGTCGCAGAAGGAAAAGGCGAGCCGGAGAAAAGGAAAAAGAAACCGGAAGGGGAGAAAAAGCCGGGTGAGAGCCCGGAACCGGAGAG
>CANQCD010000040.1 GCA_947589455.1 uncultured Lachnospiraceae bacterium
AGAGTATCCGGGAGATTTTAATCATTTGTCGGAATCTGTCAATACGATCAAAAATGCTTTAAACGGTTTATTGCAGGAGGTGCAGGAATCGGCAGCCGGCGTATTAAACGGTTCCAACCAGCTGATGGCGGCGGCTGATACGTTATCCGAGGGGACAATGTCCCAGGCGGCTTCGCTCCAGAAACTAGAGCAGGACGTCGATGGGGTTGTCGAGAGGATCCACAGCAATGCGGAGCATTGTACGGTAGTCAATGACAAGATAGAAAATTTAAATGCACTGATCGGCGACGGGAACCGGGAGATGACAGATCTGTTCCATGTGATCGAGGAGATTGAGTATATGTCCGCCGATATCCAGAAGGTAGTAGGAACGATCGAGGCGATCGCATTCCAGACAAATATCCTTGCGCTGAATGCCTCTGTCGAGGCGGCGAGGGCAGGGGAGAACGGAAACGGTTTTGCAGTTGTTGCCGAGGAAGTTGGGAATCTCGCCCTGAAGTGCAGCGAGGAGTCGAAAAAGACAGCAGAGTTAATCGACAAATGTATTACAAATATCAGTAAGAGCAGGGAATATGCGGATAAGACATTCCGCTGCCTGAATGAGATCGTAGAAGATTCGGCTGATATTTCCAGTGCATTTCAGGCAATCGCAGATGATACGGCACAGCAGGCAGAAAGCTCCGGGCATATCCGAAATGAGATCACGAATATTTCTGATGTGGTACAGTCGAACACGGCAACCGCGCAGGAGACTGCCGCGTCGACGGAGGCGTTATCAGGGCAGGCAATGAAGATGCAGCGTCTGGTACAGCATTTTCGGGTGGCTGTCCGAAAGCAGAGATAATAAAGTCAGCGTAAAATTTTGTAGGATACGGAAGAAGGGGCAGGGGATTCCAAATATCAATAATAAAAATAAAGGTTTCTCTTTTTTGGAAAAGCAGTTATAATAGATATTGGAATGAGATTTTAGCATCTGGACGGGAGGTGGCTTCTTGGATCATCTGTATTTTGACAGTGGTATCTGCATGATAGATTTAAGCGACGGCGGGCGTATCGTGGAGATTGACGATGATTTTGCGGGGATGACAGGGTATCAGCCGGCATCCTTTCCGCTGGGGGTTTTGACATATCGTGCGTTTATAGAAAATGATGGGCGCAGCGCTGTCTATCAGAAAATTGAAGAGGCGGTGGACAATCAGGAGATTATCTCGGTAAAGCACAGGATGAAAGCGCAGGATTATTCTGTGTTTGATGTGTCCTGTTTCTGCAAACGGCTGGAGAACAACATTGCGATGCTCGTTGTCCGAAAAGAGGAGGCCGGAGATAAGAGCAAATATGACTCCCTGACGTCACTGTATACCAGGAAAGGTGCGGTAGAAAAGATGCAGGAGCTTCTGAAGGGGAATCCGTCAGGAGAATTTTATACTGTTTTAGTCCATCTGGGAAATACGGGACAGATGATTGAAGAGTATGGGACTTCTTTTGTGCTTGCCGTGTTGACAAGCGTTTCGATGCAGCTGCAGAATTTTTTTCGGGATTTTGGGGAAAATGTCGTGTTGGGGCGGATCCATAAAGACACGTTTCTTGTTTTCCTGCAATGGAAAGACAGGGAAAAAGTAGTAGATTATGTCAGATGGGTATATGACGGCCTGTCGCACAGCTATTATGGGAGAAACCGGGCGGTCACGCCGGGGATCCTCATTGGCATCTGTCAAAACCCGGAAGAGGAGCAGCAGGCGGAGTATGGTATCGCGAGGGCGGAAAATGCAGTTCAGTACGGCAGGGAGCACGGCGGGCAGGTCATTGTCTATGACCCTTCCATGGCACGCCCTAAAAACGAGCTGGAAGCCGGCGAGGCGCTCCACCAGCTAGAGGGGGAACAGCTGGCCAATTATGACAAATATTTCCTGTCTTTTGCCGTCAGCCTGCTGTCTAATTCCAGAGATTTGGACAGCAGCAGCGATATGGTGATACAGCATATTGGCTGGAGATATCGCTTTGATGATGTGCTGATCGCGGAGTTTAGGGGAAACAGTAACATGGCCATCACCAATAAATGGTCTCGCGGGCAGGGAGTTTTGTTTGACTTAGACGAAGTGGCTAATATTGACGCCTGGGATGGTTTTATTGCAGGCTTTGATGAAAATGGAGTCTGTATTGTGCCGGATATATCCAGGGTGCCGTTTTCCAAAAGAGATAAAGAATTTTTTGCGGAGGGAAAGATTGGAGGCTTTATTAATATCCTGCTTCACAGCAACGACAGGCCGATTGGTTATATCTCCTGTACGACCAGGGAAGCTTCGGAGCAGTGGCAGGCAGAGACTGTCAATACCCTGGTACAGTTGAGTAAGATCATTGCTTCGTTTGTCGCATTAAGGATCCAAAGGCGAAAGGATAAGAAGAAAATAGAATCCCTCTCCAGGGAGAGCCTGACAGGTCTGTATCAATATACGGCGTTTCAGAAAAAGGTGCAGCAGGTCCTGCAGAGATTTGATGCGGAGAAAGCGTATGCATTTACGTATTCCGACATCAGTAATTTTTCGTATCTGAATGAAAATTTTGGATATCATGAGGGAAATAAGGTGTTGCGCGAGTTTGCCAGAAGGGTCAAGGTGGACAATGAGGAAAACGTGATCTTATGCCGGCTCGAGGCGGATCGTTTTATTGTCTTTTCCATGCGGGATACAGAGGAGCAGATTTTAAACAGGGTGAAAAAGGTAAACGATGAGTTTGCAGAGTATCTGCAGGAAAGGTATCCGCAGAGCGACCTGCATATCAATTCGGGCATCTATTTTGTAAAAGATCCCCGCGTCCGTTTTTTCAGGATGGTGGATGCGGCAAACCATGCCAGGAAATATGTCAAAAAGAATCATTTTGAGACGACCTGTATTTTTACGGAGGAACTCCGTATGCAGAGGCAGAATGTGCTAAAGGTCGTGGGGAGCATACAGGACGCGATCAAAGAGGGACAGATTGAAGCGTTTCTGCAGCCGAAGTTCTCGATGAACGACAGGACGGTGATCGGTGCGGAGGCATTAGTGAGATGGCGGAATCCCGACAATACATATCGTTATCCGGATCAGTTTGTCCCAATTTTAGAAGACGCGGGTTTTATTGTGGATGTGGATATCTGTATCTATGAGCAGGTGCTCCGGGCGCTGGTAAAATGGAAGCAGGACGAAAAGAAGCTGATTCCGATCTCTGTCAATTTTTCCAGGCTGCATTTCAGGAACCAGCGGGGATTTGAAAAAATTATTGATATGGCAAAAAAATATCAGGTAGAACCGAAATATATTGAGATTGAGATAACGGAAAGCACGTTTTCTTCTAACCGCAGTAATCTGTACAGGCAGATGGCGGTTTTGCGGGAGAACGGTTTTAAAATTGATATTGATGATTTTGGCACGGGATATTCTTCGCTGAATATGCTGTTGTCTGCGCCGGTTGATATTGTCAAGGTTGACAAAAGTTTTATTGATAATTATCAGTCGAACGAACAGAGGGAATATATTAACCAAATTGGCAATTTGATTTTATCCGCCAGAAAAAACATTATTTTTGAGGGGGTAGAGACGGAGGAACAGATTGACCTGCTGACAAATTACGGGTATGACCAGGCACAGGGATATCTTTTTTCCAAACCGATCCCATTGGCAGAGTTTGAGAAAAAATATATTTATTGAGAAATCATACACCGGCTGATTATCTCACAGTCTGTCACATGCGCGTTTGAGAAAAATAGATTTACTGAGAAATCATACCGTATGTTGTCCGGGGATAAAAGCGCATATATCAGGAGAGTATCTAAAGGAGAAATTCGATGGAGCATACGTTTGGAGATTCGTTAGGGCATACCATCCTGGTGGTGGATGACAGTGACGTAAATATTGAGATTGCCGCTAAGATCCTGCAGCCTTTTTATAAAGTATCTGGCTGCACATCAGGGAAGGAGGCGCTGCAATATATGGAAGAACAGCTGCCTGACTTGATCTTGTTGGATATCCATATGCCGGAGATGAGCGGTTTTGAAGTGGTGCGGCAGTTAAAGCAGAAGGAGAAGACCTGCCAGATCCCGGTGATCTTTCTGACGGCGGATGTCGAGAGAGATACGGAGATGCGGGGCTTTGAAGTAGGGGCGATGGATTTTATCACAAAGCCGCTTTCTAAGGATATCACGCTTCGCCGGGTCGGAAGGGTGATGGAGTTAAGCCACCTGCAGAGGCATTTGGAACATGAGGTAGAGAAACAGACCGAGAAGGCAAGACAGCGTAAAGAGCAGGTAGAGCGGCTGATCGATCAGATGATCAATGCGCTGGCAAATGCGATCGATGCGAAAGATGCGTATACGAACGGGCATTCTGTCAGAGTGGCCGCTTATTCCAGGGAAATTGCCAGGCGGCTTGGAAAATCCGAGAAAGAGCAGGAGGATATTTACTATATGGGACTGCTCCATGATATTGGAAAGATTGGCATTCCGGATGAGATCATCAAGAAGGCAAGCGGACTGAATGCAGATGAGTATACGGCGATCAAAGAGCATCCTGCGATCGGCGCAAAAATATTGCATGGCATTACTGAGATACCGGGGCTTGACACCGGCGTGCGGTGGCATCATGAGCGCTATGATGGAAAAGGATATCCGGACGGCCTAAAGGGGGAAGAGATACCGGAACTTGCCAGGATCATAGGGATTGCCGATGCATATGATGCCATGGCGTCAAAGAGGAGCTACCGGGACGTATTGCCCCAGAACGTTGTGCGGGAAGAGATCCGAAAGGGAAAAAACGTCCAGTTTGACCCACGGTTTGCCGATGTTATGCTGCAGATGATCGATGAAGACGTCGATTATCAAATGTGCCAGCAGGAAAAAGAAAAGAAAAAGTCTTGACATAATAGCCAGGAAAGCATATAATTCATACAAAACATATCAAAGTAGTAGGAATTATAAAAGACTGCATCACATGATGCGAAGAACAGGAGGGTGATCATATTATGTCAGAGATTAAAGAGAGCACATTGGAATTGGTTGGGAATACGCCGATCATGCGATTAAACCGCTATAGCAGCAAGGCCGGGGTGCAGGATGCGTCCCTGCTTGGCAAGCTGGAGTATTTGAACCCATCGGGTTCTGTAAAGGACAGGATTGCTTTGGCGATGATCGAGGAGGCGGAGAAAACCGGGACTTTAAAACCGGGTGCGACGATCATTGAGCCGACTTCCGGAAACACGGGGATTGGCCTGGCGGCAATCGCGGCTGCAAAAGGCTATCATGCGATTTTGACTCTGCCGGAAACGATGAGTGTGGAGAGACGGACGCTGTTGAGGGCATATGGGGCGGAACTGGTCTTGACCGAGGGCGCCGCCGGGATGAAAGGCGCTATCGCAAAAGCGGAGGAATTAAAAAACAGCATTCCGGGAGCTGTGATTCTCGGACAGTTTGTAAATAAGGCAAACCCAAAGGCGCACAGGGAGACGACAGGGCCGGAGATCTGGGAGCAGACAGACGGCAAGGTGGATATTCTCGTGGCAGGCGTTGGAACCGGCGGCACGATCACTGGGATTGGCGAGTACCTCAAGGAGAAAAATCCAGCGATCCAAGTGATCGCAGTGGAGCCGGAGGGAAGCCCGGTGCTTTCCGGCGGCAATTCCGGACCGCATAAGCTGCAGGGGATCGGCGCGGGGTTTGTCCCGGAGGTATTAAATACCGATGTTTATGACGAGGTTATAAAAATCAGCAATGAGGATGCATTTGAAGAGGGGAGAAGATTTGCTGCCAGCGAGGGCATTTTGGCAGGGATCTCTTCTGGCGCGGCGTTGAAAGCGGCGCTGATTGTTGCAAAACGGCCGGAGAATAAGGGCAAAAATATTGTTGTGGTTTTGCCGGATTCCGGAGACCGCTATCTGTCTACCCAGCTTTTTGCAGAATGATAAAAGGAGTCTGCGGCTATGATGTTTACGACAAAGGGGCGCTATGCACTTTCTTTTATGCTTGACCTGGCGTTTTATAATGACGGCAGGCCAGTGAAATTAAAGGATGTCGCAGCACGTCAGAATATTTCAGAAAAATATCTTGAACAGATTGCCGCCGCATTGCATAAGGCGGGGCTTTTGCAGGCGATCCGGGGGCCGAAAGGCGGGTATCTCCTGGCAAAAAAGCCGGAAGAAACTGCGGTAGGAGAGATTTTGCGCATAACGGAGGGAAAGATTGCGCCGGCGCCCTGCGTGGAGGAGGAAAATCCTTCCTGTGCCAGGCAGGGCGACTGCGTCAATGTGATCCTGTGGAAAAAAATCCACGATGCAGTCAATGGTGTGATTGACAATGTGACATTGGAGGATATGCACCAGTGGCAGAGACAAAAGTCAGCAGAAAAAGAATCTGCGCGGCGGTAAAATGATTGGAAGGCAATCAGGTCAGGCAGGATGCCTCAGGCACGACCGGGGCATTCTGCCTGTTTTTTGCTTTATAGGAAACTTCTCGTTTCCTATAAAGCAAAAATATTTATGCGCACAACCAGCAAAGGAAAATGTCACTTCGTGACGCTGGCTGGCGCGGCAAAGTGTGCTTCGCATTTTGTTTTTGTTCATTTGCAAGAGTGTACGAAACACACTTTGTTCTGGGATAGGAAATTGCTCAAAACGTAGTGGTTTTGCCCTTTATTCTATTATGGCCGCCGGGAAAGGAAGAGAGCGTGACAGAATTAGAGAAATATTATAATAAATTTAATGAAGAAAAGCGCCTGTCCAGGCGTCATGGGAATGTGGAATATGTCACTTCGATGAAATATATCCATAAATATCTGGAAAGATTTTCCTCGCCTGCAATACTTGACGTGGGAGCGGGGACCGGGCGCTACAGCGTGGCTTTGGCGAAGGAAGGGTATGATGTGACGGCGGTCGAGCTGGTAAAATATAATCTCGGCATTTTAAAGGCAAAAAAAAGTACAGTGCGCGCTTATCAGGGAAATGCGCTCAAGTTGTCGCGATTTGCAGATAACTCCTTTGATGTGGTATTATTGTTTGGACCGATGTATCATTTATTTACATTTGAGGATAAGAAAAGGGCTCTGGAGGAAGCAAAGCGGGTGGCAAAGGAAGGCGGGATCGTATTTGTGGCGTATTGCATGAATGAGTATAGTGTGATCACCCACGCCTTCAAAGAAAACTATGCGAAGCAGTGTATGGAGCAGGGAAAGCTGACAGAGGATTTTCAGACAGTCTCTTCTCCGGAAGATCTATATGACTATGTCCGATTAGAAGAGATGGACAGGCTAAAGGACGCCGCCGGATTAAAACGGCTTCAGGTGATCGCAGCGGATGGGCCGGCAAATTATTTAAGGCCGGTGTTAAATGCGATGGATGAGGAAACTTATCAGATGTTTCTTGACTATCATCTGGCAACCTGCGAGAGAAAGGAACTTTTGGGAGCCAGCGCCCATACGGTGGATATCCTTCAAAAGGAGGTTTAGCGGCTGTCATTTCCATAGCAGCAGTTATCGCCTGCCCGGTGGATATCCTTCAAAAGGAGGCTTAGCGGCTGTCATTTTCCATAGCAGCAGTCGTCGTCTGCGCGGTGGATATCCTTCAAAAGGTTCCGTAATGTATCCTTTGGTGGTATCACAGCGGAGTACGCACCAGCCGCCGGATAAAATCCTGTTTTTTTGCAAATGATAAGCCTTAAATGTGCAGAACACAGAAAAAGGAGGCAGGAATGATGGATGGACATCAGGTTAATTTGCGGAAGGCTGCGGTCATCGGATGTGGTTTTGTCGGTTCTGCATCGGCATTCAGCCTGATGCAGGGCGGTCTTTTTACTGAGCTAGTGCTGATTGACATAGATCGGGATAAGGCGTCCGGTGAGGCATTGGATATCAGCCACGGCGTACCGCTTGCCAGGCCGATGAAAATTTACGGCGGGGATTATGATGATATTTCAGATGCATCCGTTATCATTGTGACGGCGGGAGCGAACCAGAAGGAAGGCGAGGATCGGCTTGACCTTGTAAAAAAGAATACGGCGATCTTCCGCTCCGTGATACCAGAGATTGCAAAGAGGAACCGGCAGGGGATTTTATTGATCGTCTCTAACCCGGTGGATATTTTAACACATGTGGCGCTTTCTTTGAGCGGTTTTCCGAAAAACCGCGTGATTGGTTCCGGGACTGTCTTAGATACTTCCCGCTTAAAATATCTGTTGGGACAGCATCTCGGTGTAGACAGCCGCAGCGTCCATGCTTTTATTATTGGGGAGCACGGCGACAGTGAGATCGCTGTTTTTAGCAGCGCAAATGTCTCAGGGATCCCGGTGCATGAGTTTTGTGAGCTGCGGGGGTTTTACCGGCATGAGCAGGAGCTGGCAAAGATCGGTCAGAGGGTAAAAGACAGCGCATATGAGATCATCCGGAAAAAACGCGCGACCTATTATGGTATTGCCATGGCGGTCAAGCGGATCTGCGAGGCGATTTTGCGCGATGAGAAATCAATCCTTCCGGTGTCAACTATGATGGAGGGAGCTTATGGAATCCGTGACGTGGTTCTTAGTATGCCTGTGATTGTCGGAAAGGACGGCGCACAGATGCAGGTGCCAATCAGCCTGGACGCCGAGGAGCTGGGACGGCTTCGGCGTTCTGCCGGCATATTGGAAGATATTAGGAGAAAAATTGGTTTGTAAGAGGAAACGAGGAAAAAGATGATAAAAGACAGAAAAAAGTTCAGGTTATATGCCATTACGGACAGGCGTTTTTGCCGGGGGGCGGCGCTAGTGCGGCAGGTCGAGCAGGCAATCCTTGGCGGTGCTACCATCGTGCAGCTGCGGGAAAAAAAGATGCCAGACGAGGCGTTTTTGGCGGAGGCAAGGAAAGTAAAGGCGGTCTGCGACAGATATCATGTTCCGCTGATCATCAATGACAACGTGGAGATCGCTGTTGCAGCGGATGCGGCCGGCGTCCATCTGGGGCAGGACGATATGGGGGTGGAAGAGGCAAGAGAGAAGTTAGGACCAGATAAGATCATCGGGGTTTCCGCCCGGACAGTCGAGCAGGCGCTGCTGGCAGAAAGGCAGGGGGCAGATTATCTCGGCTCCGGCGCAGTGTTTGGGACTTCGACAAAGGAGGATGCAAGCCGTCTGCCAATCCCTGTGTTCGCAGATATCTGCAGATCCGTGTCGATACCGGTTATTGCAATCGGCGGGGTGGAAGACTGGAAAATGCGGCAGCTAAAGGGAACCGGGTTATCTGGAGTGGCAGTTGTCAGCGCACTTTTTGGAAGCGGCGATATCAGGAGGGAGGCGGAAAAACTCCGCTGTCTTTCTGATCAGCTGGTGGCATCCAAAGAGGGGATAGAAGGAATCGTGTTTGATATGGACGGGGTTTTGTTGGATTCTATGCCTGTCTGGGAGACAATCTCTTCCGGATATTTAAGATCCATCGGGATAGAACCTGCTGGAGACTGCAATTCCTTTGTCAGGACAAAGACGATGGAGGGGGGCGCAGAATATCTGAAAAATACCTATCAGATTGAAAAGACGGTGCCAGAGATCGTACAGGGGATTGTCGATATAATTTTTCATCATTACAGGGATGAGATCCCTGCAAAGCCCGGTGTGTTGAATTTTTTGGAGGAAATGAAAGAAGCGCAGATTCCGGCGGTTGTGGCGACTTCCGGGGACAGAGGGCTTGCACAGGCGGCCTTTGCGCGGACAGGGATCGCGCCGTATCTAAAAGGGATGGTCACTTGTGCGGAAGCGGGAGCGGGCAAAGCAGAGTCTCCGGCTGTATATGACCAGGCGCGGGAACTTTTCGGGAAAGACAGGGGGCGTGTCCTTGTGGTAGAAGATTCCCTGCACGGGATTGAGACGGCTAAGGCGGCCGGATATCTGACAGCGGGGATTTATGATCCGGCTTCAGAGCAGGAGCAGATTTCGATCCGGCAGACAGCGGATATTTATTTTCATCGTTTTTCCGAGCTGGATATACATATTTTGCGCGGCGGCGTCTGACGGTGGCAGAAAAAGGGATAAGCGGCAGGCAGTCGGCAGAAAAGGGATAAGCGGCATGGTAAGAGGCGGCAGGCAGTCGGCAGAAAAGGGATAAGCGGTATGGTAAGAAGCGGCGGTCTGGCAGTCGGGAAAAGAGAAATTATGTTGGGGCGTTCCGAAAAAAGAGGATTGCCCGGAGGAGGAAAGATGAAGACGGCATTAACGATAGCTGGAAGTGATTCCGGCGGCGGCGCGGGGATTCAGGCGGATATCAAGACAATGCAGGCGAACGGTGTTTTTGCGATGAGCGCAGTCACAGCGCTTACCGCACAGAATACAATAGGAATAGAGGCGGTTTTTCCGGTTACGCCGGAATTTTTGGAGCGGCAGCTGGAAAGCGTATGCTCAGACATCCTGCCAGCTGCAGTCAAGATTGGGATGCTTTTTGATGTAGGTTTTATCCCGGTGATCGCTGGCGTCCTGAAAAAATATCAGATAAAAAATGTTGTGCTTGATCCGGTCCTCGCGTCGACGAGCGGAACGGCGCTTGCTTTAGAGGGCGTAATGGAGAAAATGACAGAGGCGCTGTTTCCTCTTTCCAAAGTGGTCACACCGAATATCCCGGAAGCAGAACGGCTTACCGGTATGGAGATCAGAGAAGAGGCGCAGATGGAGCGCGCAGCGGCATGGATTGGAGAAAAATACGGCTGCAATGTCCTTTTGAAGGGAGGGCATTTTAGCGGAGAGGCCAATGATTATCTGTGGCAGAAAGAGTGTGGGGTGTGGTATCGCGGCAGGAGGATTGATAATCCTAATACCCATGGAACGGGCTGCACCTTATCCAGTGCAGTTGCCGCCGGGCTGGCAAAGGGATATCCGCTGGAAGAAGCGGTGAGAGAGGCAAAACGTTACCTGTCGGAGGCTTTGGCGCAGAGGCTGGATTTAGGAAACGGCAGGGGGCCGCTTTGCCATGCATGGAAATTCATGTAAAATTCACATAATTTTTGTGAGGTAACGGTCAAAGTGTGGTATAATAGGTTCCAGAATCCGCCTGCGATGCAGGCGCCGTGCTAGCGCACTGTCTGATTCTGTCACTGCCCTGTCAGGTAAAATCAAATGCGCCGTGCTGGCGCACTGTTTGGAGCAGAGGCGGCTGGCTGCGGTTTAGGGACGGCAGGTGTGAGGAAGGAGGGCGTTTTGTTTGGTTATGTTCAGATTCGCAAACCGGAATTAAAGATAAAGGATTTTGAAATTTATCATGGCTGCTATTGTGGCCTGTGCAGCATATTAAAGGAAAAGTATGGATTTCGCGGGCAGATGACACTAACATATGATATGACGTTTCTGGTGTTGTTATTGTCATCGGTATATGATATCCCTTTCCGCCAGGAAAAGGCGCGCTGCATTGTGCATCCCGGCAAAAAGCATTTAAGGCTGACCAATGAGGCCACGGAGTACGCAGCTCATCTGAATATGATCTTAGCGTGGTATCATTTTAAGGATGACAGAGAAGATGAGCATTCAGGAAAGGCCTGGATTGGCATGAAGCTATACCGCCGCAGGAAGCAGAAGGCGTCCGATGCCTGTCCTGGAAAGGAACAGGAAATCGTCCGCTCGCTTGCCGGACTGTCTGTATTGGAAGCGGCGGAGGAACAGGATCTTTACAAGCTGGCGGATTGCTTTGGCAGTCTGATGGCAGAAATTTTTCTGTACCGCAAAGATGCTTTTTCAGATTATTTTCGGACGGTCGGTTTTCATCTGGGCAGGTTTATCTATCTGATGGATGCCTATGATGACCTGGAGAAAGATATGAAAAAAGGGTGTTTTAATCCGTTATGCGGATATCGTGACAGGGAAGACTTCGAGCATGTGATCTACAAAATCCTGTTAGATGAGATGGCGGAGGCGGCGCAGGCATTTGAGAAACTGCCTTGTCTGGAATATAAGGACATTCTTGGAAATATACTATATGCAGGCGTGTGGAACCGCTATGACGGGATACAGCAAAAAAAGAGGGAAAACGAAACAGTACATAGAGAAGAATAGAACACAGGAGGAAATAATAATGACAAATCCATATCAGGTGTTAGGCGTATCGCAGAATGCGAGTAATGAAGATGTAAAAAGGGCATACAGAGAGCTTAGCCGGAAATACCATCCGGACACATACGCAGATAATCCATTGTCTGGCCTGGCAGAGGAAAAATTCAAAGAAGTGCAGGAGGCATACCAACAGATCATGGATACGCGTTCCGGACAGGGGAATTTTGGCTATGGTTCCGGTCAGACAGGGTATGGCCAGCAGGGCGGTTATCAGAATCCTTATGGCCAGGAGCCGCAGTATAGTTACAGCAGGCGGCAGTATCAGAATTATGGGGGCGGTTATGGAAGAGATCCGTACAATAATTATGGCGGGGGATGCGGTACGGGCAATATGTGCTGCGACCTGTGGTGTGCAGATACCCTGTGCGAGTGTATGGGAGGTGACTTGTGCGGATGTTTCTAAAGTCAAAGGATATAGCTTACACAGGAGTTATGATGGCTCTGGGCGTGGTGTTAGTCACGCTCGGAGGTTATTTTGAGGGGAGCACGCTGTTTTTTCTGGCGGCGGCCTCCTTTTTGGCAGGCGCTGTCTGGAGAAATATTTCCCTGACAGCGTCTGTCTCTTTTATCGCCGGGACAACGTTACTCGGTGTTTTTCTGGCGCCCCAAAAGCTGTATCTCGCTACTTTTTTCGCCTTTTGCATCTATATTTTAGCGGCAGAATATTTTGAGCAGAGGCGGGAGAGAAAACCGCTGTATGCGGCAGGTGCAGTTTGGGCGGTCAAGGCGGTATTATATCATGGTCTGCTGGCTGTTTTTTTGGTTGCCACAAAGATTTTTTTTGGGTTTGAAAATTTGTTTTCCGGACGTATTTTTGCGATTCTCGGAAAAAATATATGGATTTTGGCGATTGTTTTGCTGGTGGCGGCGGAGGCGTTCTGGCTGCTGTTTGACAGGGCGTATGTGTTTTTTCAGAACAGGTATGGAAATTTTTTCCGCCTGCGGGAATGAAAAATATTTCCGACATTATCAGAGAAAAACCGTCTCTCTTGTAGGACAGCGCAAGCAGCGGCGCCGGATGGCAGGCAGTTTTTGATAGTATCAGGAAAGAGCCTGTCTCCCTTGTAGGACAGCGCAAATAGCGGCGCCGGACGGCTGGCAGTTTTTGATAGTATCAGGAAAGAGCCTGTCTCCCTTGTAGGACAGCGCAAAGAGCGGCGCCGGATGGCAGGCAGTTTTGATAGTATCAGGAAGGGTAAGGGTTATGAAAAGGAAATATCATCTGTCAAAAGAAAAAGAACTCCTGATCCGGAGGGAAATCCGCCGGATGAATCGAAATTCCCGGACAGGGGAAAGCAGGAAAAACATACAGCACGGCACGACGAGCGTCTATGAGCACTCTGTCCGTGTGACTTATACAAGTTGTTTCCTGGCAGAAAAATATCATTTGCCGGTAGACTATAAGACGCTGATCCACGGCGCGTTTCTGCATGATTATTTTTTATATGACTGGCATGACAGAGAGCATGAACACAGGCGGCCCCATGGATTCTTCCATGCGGGGGCGGCGCTGCAGAATGCAAAGGAAGATTTTTCACTGACAGAGAAAGAATGTAATATTATCAGGCGGCATATGTTTCCACTGACGCCCTGTCCGCCGGGCTGCCTGGAGGCATGGGTAGTCTGCGCCGCGGATAAGATCTGTTCATCCGGGGAAACTCTGGAGGGGAGAACGAAACGGATTGTGCCTGTGAAAGGGATGAGATATTCCTATCTCCAGATGAAAAAAGATTTGGAAAATCTGGCGGGGAGATATCCACGCACAGCAAAGCTTACTGTATTTGGGACAACGCCGGATGGCAGAAAGCTGTTCTGTCTGCGGATTGGGAATCCTGCCGCAGGAAGGCGGGTTGTCATGCAGGCGGGGATGCACGGGAGGGAATGGCTGAACGCACAGCTGTTTATGAGGATGGCGGAGGAATGCCTTGCCGGATATCCGTCAAAGCAGTTTCAGCAGAAAAGTTACAGGGAACTGTTCCAAAACTGCTGTTTTTATCTTTTGCCAATGACAAATCCGGACGGCGTTCAGATCAGCCAGTTTGGGGCGTCAGGGATCAGATACCGGGAATTGAGGGACACATTGAAAAAAATGGCGGACGGACCGTTTAGAAGATGGAAGGCAAACGTCAGAGGCGTCGATTTAAACCGGAATTATCCGGTTTGCTTCGGGGCGGCGGGAAAGGGCGGAAAAGCGGGTCCGGAAGAGTATCCCGGTCCCATGCCGTGTTCGGAGGAGGAGACAAAAGCGCTGTCGCATCTGATCGAAAAGGTAAAGCCGGCGCTTGTAGTGAATTACCATGAGACAGGGGAGGTCATCTACCACAGGGGGGAAAGTGCGGCGGCGAGGACAATCGGCCGGCTGACCGGCTATCCGCTGGAGGAAGAAGAAGGGGACGGCAACGGCAATTTAAGCGATTGGCTGGACGCACTGAAAATCCCATGGTGTACCGTGGAGACGTGCCGCGGCACGGCGCCGGTCCCGACCGGCCGGCTGACCGGTCTGTGGAAAAAGCACAGGGATATCATACCCGCCCTTGCGTGGGAGATTTTACAGCAGGAGCGCCCCACAGGCAGCACAGGTAAGACACAGTGAAATCCCTTTGTGGAATTGATTGGAATTTATTCTTGAAACGAAGTATAGACGAACTTGGAATTTAGTGATATAATGCTATGGTATGGATTCTAAAGTATAGAAAATACATGGAATGAGGAGGAAAGTAACATGAGTACATTTGACGATGCTAATGTAGATAAGGACTTGTTAGATCAGATCTTTGCTGATGAGGGTGACGATACGGAGACAGATGCATTATTAGATGAAATGTTAAAGGAAGCAGAGGCGGAAGCTGACAGGGATTCCGGCCAGGAAGAACTGGATCTGTCTGATATCACATCAGAGGCAGAGCCTGAGAAAGAGCCGGAGTTTTCTGCAGAGGCAGAGCCTGTACAGGGAGAGGAAAAAGAAAAAGAAGAGACGCCAGCAGAAACGCCGGCAGAGGAAAAGGCAGAGACTGCCATGCCTGCCTTTGAGCAGAATACAGACGATGATTCCGTGAAAAAAGAAGCCCTGCAGAATATGGAAGAGGAGCGCAAGAGCGGCTCAGTCACGACGATCACTTCCGGGACGACGATCAACGGCGGGATTTCTTCTGACGGTTCCCTTGAAGTGATGGGAAGCATTACCGGTGATATTGAGTGTCAGGGCAAGGTTGCGATCGTCGGTCAGGTGTTTGGCAATGTCATCGCATCCGAAATCTATGTCAGCACGCACCGTTTAGAGGGAAGTTTAAGCAGCGAGGGCGCTGTTAAGATTGGTGTTGGCACGATTGTTGTCGGCGATGTAGACGCAACATCCGCATATATTGCGGGAGCTGTCAGCGGGGATATTGATGTTAATGGCCATGTTGTCGTTGACTCCACGGCGATCATCAAGGGAAATATCAAGGCAAAATCTGTTCAGGTAAACAATGGCGCAGTTGTTGACGGATATTGCTCACTGAATTATGCCGGCGTCAATCTGGATGATTTCTTTGCACAGAAATAATTGGAGGCTGCCATGGCAAAGTATAAAAGGATATTGCTGAAATTGAGCGGGGAAGCGCTCGCCGGTCCCAACAAGACAGGATTTGATGAAGCAACCTGTATGGAAGTGGCAAGGCAGGTCAGGGAACTGACAGACAGCGGCGTCGAGGTTGGGATCGTCACAGGCGGCGGCAATTTCTGGCGCGGGCGCAGCAGCGGGCGGATTGACCGCACAAAAGCTGACCAGATTGGGATGCTTGCGACAGTGATGAACTGTATTTATGTTTCTGAGATATTCCGCAGCGCCGGGATGAAAACGTCTGTTATGACGCCGTTTTCCTGCGGCTCTATGACGGAACTGTTTTCCAGGGATAAAGTAAACGCCTGTTTTGCAGAAGGCATGGTCCTGTTTTTTGCAGGCGGCACCGGGCATCCGTATTTTTCCACTGATACAGCGGCCGTATTGCGCGCGGTGGAGATGGAAGCAGATGTTATCCTGTCCGGCAAATCAATCGACGGGGTATATGATTCCGATCCGGCAGTCAATCCGGATGCAAAGAAATTTGATGTGATCGCGATTGACGATGTGATCGATCAGCGCCTTGGCGTCATTGATTTGGCGGCAGCCGTCCTCTGTATGGAAAACCATATGCCGATGATGATATTCGGGCTGGGCGAGGAAAACAGTATCGTAAACACTGTCAACGGGGTCACGAGGGGGACTTTGGTCACTGCATAAATACAAAAGAGCGTTACAGCTGTGTTACCTGTGGACAGAATGGAGGACAGAATGAGTGTAGAATTAGGACAATTTCAGGATAAAATGGAAAAATCAGTTGACAACCTGGCAGGAGAGTATGCAACGATCCGCGCAGGGCGTGCAAATCCGCATATATTAGATAAGATCACGGTGGACTATTACGGACAGCCGACAAATTTACAGTCGGTTGCAAATATTTCCGTATCGGAGGCAAGGACGTTAGTGATCCAGCCGTGGGAGGCAAGTCTGGTAAAGGAGATTGAAAAGGCTGTTTTAGTGTCGGATTTGGGACTTACGCCGAACAACGACGGCAAAGTGATCCGCCTTACCTTTCCGGAGCTGACAGAGGAGCGGAGAAAGGAACTGGTCAAAGACGTCAAGAAAAAGGCGGAGAACGCCAAGGTGGCGATCCGCAATATCAGGCGCGATGCGAATGATATGATCAAAAAACAGCAGAAAGCGGGAGAGATTTCCGAGGACGAACAAAAGGACGCCGAGGGAGAGATCCAGAAAATGACGGATGATTATGTTGCCAGGATTGACAATATGATGGACGATAAATCAAAAGAGATCATGACGGTATAGCTGTGGACAGGATGAATAGATTATAAGATGCATGGACAGGGATGGATTGGCAGATTTGTCCCTGTCTTTTTGTAAATGGGGAGAGATATGGAAGAGCAGGCAAAAAAGGCGCCGCGCCATGTGGCAATTATTTTGGATGGAAACGGAAGATGGGCAAAAAAGCGAATGCTCCCGCGGAATGCGGGGCACGCAGCGGGCAGCAAAAATGTTGAGAAAATATGCAGCGCTGCCTGGAATATGGGAATTGAATATCTGACAATGTATGCATTTTCGACAGAAAACTGGTCCAGGCCGCAGCCGGAGGTAGACGCGCTGATGAAGCTGTTGCACCAATATCTTTCTGACTGCCTCAAGACGAGCAAGAAGAACAATATGCAGGTGAAAGTGATCGGAGATATTTCCAGGCTGGCAAAAGATTTACAGCAGAGGATCGTGGAGCTGGAAGAATTTTCTGCGCAGAATACAGGGCTTCATTTCCAGGTGGCGTTAAATTATGGAAGCCGTGATGAGATCGTGCGCGGGATGCGGAGGATGGGACAGGATATCCGAAATGGGACAGTGGCGCCGGAACAGATTGACGAGGCGTGCATTTCCGGCTATCTGGACACGGAGGGGATACCGGATCCGGATCTGATGATCCGCACCAGCGGAGAGCAGCGTTTGTCTAATTTCCTGCTGTGGCAGATGGCATATACGGAATTTTATTTTACTGATGTGCTTTGGCCTGATTTTGATAAAAAAGAGTTAGAAAAAGCAGTTGCTTTTTACCAGAACAGAGACCGCCGTTTTGGCGGCGTAAAGTAAAATAGATGGCAGGGCGGCAAAACGGAAAGGATGCCGCAAAGCCGGCGGATCGGAAGGCGGCTTGCCGCTTTACGGCCGGTGTGGCTGTCTGGAAGTAACAGGAGAAATGAGGAAAGAGAAATGTTTAAGACAAGATTGATCAGTGGTATTGTGCTGATGGCGATTGCCATAACCGTTTTGGTGTACGGCAGTTATCCCTTGTTTGGGATGATCACTCTGATCTCTGTGATCGGGTTGTTTGAACTGTACCGTGCAGTGGGGATGGAAAAGACAGCGCCGGCTGTATTTGGTTATCTATCCAGTGTGGTGATTGATTGTATTTTATTGACAGAGACAGCTGGAATCCTAAGCGACAGGCGGTTTGAGGTGCTGCTTATCTGGATGGTGATCACTTTTATGGTGATGATGGCATGTTACGTGATTGCCTATCCGAAGTATCATTCAGAGCAGATGACCATGTTGTTTTTTGGATTATTTTATGTGACGGTCATGTTGTCCTTTGTCTGCCGGCTTCGTTTTATGGCGGGCGGCATTCTGTATGTGTGGCTGATCTTTATTGGCGCCTGGGGGTCGGATACCTGTGCATATTGCGCAGGAAAGCTATTCGGGAAACACAGGCTGCCGTCGGAACTGAGTCCAAACAAGACGGTGGAAGGATGTCTTGGCGGTATTTTGGGGGCGGCTTTGATCGGTTTTTTGTTTGCCCTGGCGTTTTTCCAGGGAGCGGACACGCGGTGGCAGCTGGCGCTGATCTGCGGCGCAGCTTCTGTGATCTCACAGATTGGCGACTTGACGGCCTCTGCGATCAAAAGAAACCGTGGGATCAAGGATTATGGAGATCTGATACCGGGTCATGGCGGTATTTTAGACCGGTTTGACAGTATCCTTTTTATTGCGCCGGCTGTTTATTATTTTGTGGTGGCGTTCCGTTTTTAGGATGTATTCCGGGACAGTGTGCAGACAGAGAATGGAGGATTTTTAGTGAAAAATGTGATGGTGCTTGGCTCTACCGGTTCGATTGGAATGCAGACGCTGGATGTGATCAGGAACAGTGAAGCGCTGCGGGCAGTATCGCTGGCGGCATGTCAGAATATTGAACGCCTTGAAGAGCAGATTCGGGAATTTCATCCGTCGGTGGTCTGTGTATATGAGCCGGAGCGGGCAGAACAGCTAAAGAGACGTCTGACAGGGGTTAAGGTAGAGATTCTTTCGGGGATGGAGGGGCTGATCGCCTGCGCCACCCTGGCAGAGGGGGACATCCTTGTCGCAGCGATGGTGGGCATGATTGGCATCCGGCCGGTCATCGAGGCAGTAAAGAAGAAAAAAGATATCGCCTTTGCCAACAAGGAGACCCTGGTGACGGCAGGTCATATTATCATGCCGCTGGTGAAAGAATATGGGGTGCATTTTCTGCCGGTGGACAGCGAGGCCTACGACGCGCTCTACAACCGCGGCTTCATGGTGCCGATCTCCGATCCGGCGCTCACCGAGGCGGCGGCGCAGATGTATCCCGCCATTCGGGATGCGGTGATGAAGAACGGCGAACTCGTGGCGCTGCCGGTGAAGGTGACGGAGGTCAGGGCGGCGCACCCGGAAAAGGCGCCCTTGCCGATCTTCTCCAGGCT
>CANQCD010000041.1 GCA_947589455.1 uncultured Lachnospiraceae bacterium
TGGGAAGGCTGGCTGCCATAGCGCGCCCAGACGCCTGCGTGATCACGAATATAGGGGAGTGCCATCTGGAAAACCTGGGAGACCGGGACGGCGTGTTAAAAGCAAAGACAGAGATTTTTGCTTTTATGCGTGCGGATGGGAAAGCGTATCTGAACGGACAGGATGATAAGCTTGCCACAGTGGCCTTTCAGGACGGCAGAGTCCATGCGGCGTTTGGCAGTGGGGCAGAGGCCGATTTTTGGTCGGAAGGGACGCGCGACAACAGGAGCATTACCTTTTTTGGCATAGAGGGAAAAGGAAGCGTCTATGCAAAGGATATTGTCAATCTCGGCCTTCAGGGAACAAAATGTAGAGTGGTGTCAGAAAAAGGCTCTTTTGCCATCCATGTGCCGGCGCCGGGAGAACATATGGTGTTAAATGCGCTGGCGGCGGCAGCCGTGGCGCTTGATATGGGACTGACGCCGGAAGAGATTGCCGCCGGAATCGCAAAATTCCAGCCGACAGGCGGACATAACAGCATTGTGCAGACGGAGCGGTTTACGATAGTAGACGACTGTTACAATGCCAATCCGGTGTCGATGAAGGCGGGGATTGATGTCTTAAAAGGCGTGCCGGGAAGAAAGGCCGCTATTATCGGAGATATGTTTGAGCTGGGCAGCGATGAGGAAGCGATGCATTTCTCTATCGGAGAATATGCGGCGGAGGCCGGCCTGGATCTGCTGATCTGTGTCGGACGCCTGACGAAGCATTGCTACGACGGGGCGGCGGCACTTGCCGGCAGAAAATATTTTAAAACTATCGAGGCAGTATCTGCGGCGCTGCCGGAGCTGTTAGAGGACGGCGATACGATTTTAGTCAAGGCTTCCCATGGGATGCATTTAGAAAAGCTTGTTGCAGTTTTAAAGAAAATGTGATACAATCCGTTTTTAGAGAAAGGCGATGAACGTGTACGGCATGTCGCAAATGCCCAGTAGGTTTATCTGTTCCGGCCAGAGAGAGGATGTTCCCGGCTGAAAGCATCCTTACGTTCTCGGATAAACTGAATTTCCCACGCGAGCTGCACTCTGGAAGGCAGATGCTTTGCTGTGTACAGGGTGACGTGGCCAGGCGTTATACTGGAATAGAGTGTTTATGATGGAAGAGGCGGATTTAGGATTTCAGGAGACAGGTATTTGCTCTGCCTGTCCTGTCCGCAGGGATTTGGTTTCTGGAACCTGCCTGCAAGACAGCGCCTGTTTTTCACATAGGAACCAGGGTGGTACCGCGGCGATATGCCGTCCCTGACAGCGTTTGCTGCCGGGATAGAAAGATAAAAAATAAAAAGGTTTCCTGCAAGCGGCGGGAGACCTTATTTTTTGCTGTATGGAGAAGGTTCCCTGCATTGCCGGCGGAGCTTTGACGGGGGAACCAGGCAGCCTGCCGCAGTCTGCAAATCGAAGAAAGGAACAGGAAAGAATGAAAGAAAAATTGTCAAAGATCATGGAGGACGCCATGGCGCAGATTGATGCGTCCGGGCAGTTAGAAAAGTTAAATGAGATCAGAGTGGCTTTTCTGGGAAAAAAAGGAGAGCTTACATCGGTGCTCAAATCGATGAAAGACGTGGCGCCGGAGGAACGTCCAAAGGTTGGCCAGATGGTCAATGATGCGCGCAGCGCGATCGAGGAGAAATTAGAACAAAAGAAAGCCCTTTTTGAGAAGAAACTCCTGGAGGAGAAGATCAAGAGCGAGACGATTGACGTGACGCTGCCGGGAAGGCGCATGGGCATCGGACACCGCCATCCAAACACGATCACGCTCGAAGAAGTGGAAAATATCTTTGTGGGTATGGGGTATAATGTGGTAGAAGGGCCGGAAGTGGAATATGACTACTATAATTTTGAGGCGTTAAATATACCGGAAAACCATCCGGCAAAGGATGAGCAGGATACATTTTATATTACGAAAGATATTCTTTTGCGCACGCAGACGTCTTCCGTCCAGGTGCATGAGATGGAAAAAGGAAAGCTGCCAATCCGGATGATCGCGCCGGGCAGGGTATTCCGCTCTGACGAGGTGGATGCGACACATTCACCGACATTCCATCAGATTGAGGGGCTTGTGATCGATCAGGGCATTACATTTGCCGATCTGAAAGGGACGCTGCAGGAATTTGCCATCCGCCTGTTTGGCGAGGGGACAAAGGTAAAATTCCGCCCGCACCATTTTCAGTTTACGGAGCCGAGTGCAGAGATGGACGTCAGCTGTTTTAAATGCGGAGGAAAGGGATGCCGTTTTTGTAAGGGGTCTGGCTGGGTAGAGATTCTTGGCTGCGGCATGGTCCATCCGCATGTGCTGGAGATGAGCGGGATTGACCCGGAGAAATATACCGGCTTTGCATTTGGCGTTGGATTAGAGAGGATTGCGCTGTTTAAGTATGAGATTGACGATATGCGTCTGCTCTATGAAAATGATACGAGGTTTTTAAAACAGTTTTAGCTGTCAGGCCGATGCGTGGCTTCGGGATCCGTTTTTCCCTTTGCAGAGGAATGCACGGTTTTTTCGGGAGCTTTGCAATGGTTTGGGATTGGCGGAAGGAATGTGGATCAACAGAAGGATTGGAGGATAAAAAAGGATGGATACATCATTATCATGGATCAAAGCATATGTGCCGGATCTGGAATGCACGGCGCAGGAATATACGGATGCGATGACGCTTTCCGGGACAAAAGTAGAGGGATTTACCAGGCTGGATGAGAACCTGGAAAAAATCGTTGTCGGAAAGATCGATCGGATCGAGCCGCATCCGGATGCGGATAAACTGGTTGTCTGCCAGGTACAGATTGACGAGGATGGGACTAAGATACAGATTGTTACCGGCGCATCTAATATAAAAGAAGGGGATAAGGTTCCGGTCGTACTGGAGGGCGGACGTGTTGCGGGAAGCCATCATGACGGCAAGATCGAGGGAGGATATAAGATCAAAAAAGGAAAGTTAAGGGGAGTCGAGTCGTTTGGGATGATGTGCTCAATCGACGAGCTTGGCTCGGATAAAGATATGTATCCGGGCGCAGCGCCAGATGGGATCTTTATTTTAAGCGATAATCCGGAATATGCCAAAGCGCCGGTCGGGTCGGACGCCGTGGAGGTATTGGGGCTTCATGACGTGACGTTTGAATACGAGGTGACGTCAAACCGCGTGGACTGTTTTGGCGTGCTGGGGATTGCCAGGGAAGCGGCGGCAACGTTTGGGAAAAAGTTTGTCCCGCCGGTTGTGACAGAGACGGGAAACGGAGAAGACGTTGGCGACTATATTTCCGTTGAGGTGGAGGACGCCGCGCTCTGTAAGCGGTATACTGCAAGGGTCGTAAAAAACATCCGGCTTGCCCCATCGCCGGAGTGGATGCAGCGGAGGTTAGCTTCCGTCGGGATCCGTCCGATCAACAATATTGTAGATATTACAAATTATGTGATGGAAGAATATTCCCAGCCGATGCATGCGTACGACCTGGATAAGATTGAAGACAGAAAGATTGTTGTCCGCCGCGCCGCCAATGGAGAAAAATTTACTACGCTTGACGGACAGGAGCGGGAGCTTGACGATACTATGCTGATGATCTGCGACGGCAAAAAAGCGGTCGGTCTGGCGGGGATCATGGGTGGAGAAAATTCAATGATCACCGATGAAGTGCAGACTATGCTGTTTGAGGCGGCAACCTTTGATGGGACGAATATCCGCCTGTCAGGCAAAAAGCTGGGGATGCGCACGGACGCCCAGGCAAAGTTTGAGAAAGGGCTTGACCCGAATACGGCGATCGAGGCGATGAACCGTGCATGTCAGCTTGTAGAAGAGCTGGGAGCCGGCGAGGTAGTCGGCGGCGTGGTTGACTATTATCCGGTGAAGAGAGAGGGGATTTCTATTCCGTATGACGTAAATCGGATCAATGCGCTGTTAGGCACAGAAATTTCCGAGGAGGAAATGGCCGGTTATCTGGAAGCGATCGACCTGACGGTAGACAGGGAGGCAAAACAGGTGCTGGTGCCAAGCTGGAGGCAGGATCTGGAGCGCATGGCAGATATTGCAGAAGAGGTTGCGCGCTTCTATGGGTATGACAGGATCCCAATGACGCTGCCGAAAAGTTCTGCGACAATGGGCGGGCTTTCTGAAAAACTGCAGCTAGAGAAGAAGCTGCGCAGCATTGTGGAAACATATGGGTTCTGCGAGGGGATGACGTTTTCCTTTGAAAGCCCGAAAATATACGATAAATTAAACCTTGCGCCGGAAGATGCGCTCCGCAAAAGCATAGTGATCAGCAATCCGTTAGGTGAGGATTACAGTGTCTTACGTACTTCGGCGTTAGGCGGTATGCTGACTTCCCTTGCGACAAATTACAGTCGCAGGAATAAGGATGTGCGCCTGTATGAGCTGGCAAATGTCTATCTTCCAAAACAGCTTCCGGTCACGGAGCTGCCGGATGAGAGGATGCAGCTTACGCTGGGGATGTACGGGCAGGGAGATTTCTATGATATGAAGGGCGTTCTGGAAGAGATTTTACAGAGGCTGAACCTGAAAGGAGACGTGGAATTTTTATCGGACACATCCAGAAGCTTTCTGCACCCTGGAAGGCAGGCAAAGGTGCTATGCGGGGGCTGCGAGATCGCATATCTCGGAGAAGTCCATCCGGCGGTGACAAAAAATTTTGAGATTGGCGGGCGCGCTTATGTGGCAGTCGTCGATCTGGCGGAGCTTGCCGCATTGCCTAAGGCGGCTGACAAATATGTCGGCGTGCCGAAATTCCCGGCAATGACAAGGGATATCAGCCTGACGATGAAGAAAGAGCTTCTCGCAGGGGAGGTAGAGGCGGTCATCCGCAAAAAAGGCGGCGCCCTGGTAGAAGCTTTTGAACTGTTTGATGTATACGAGGGAGAACAGATTCAAAAAGGCTTTAAATCGCTTGCCTATAAGATTACATTCCGCGCAAAAGACCGCACATTGACGGATGAGGAGGTCAACGCCTCAATGGATAAGATCATTGCCACATTAGAGCAGATGGGAGCACAGTTAAGAAAATAGTGAAACTACCCTCTTTACGCAGGGAAATTCCTGGTATATAATGGGTTTGACAAAAGAAGCGGGCAGTGCTGGCAGATGGTCAGCGCTGTCTTTGCGCATTTATTACCAAGGCAGTTAAATGGCAATGCCTGCGTGATCATTCCGTTGCCGTTTCACTGCCCTGGTGGTAGTGGATTCCTTTTTAGATGGAGTAACAAAATAATGAAAAAGAATGCGAAGAAGAAATTACACAGGTATATCCGTTTTTTTTCATGGATCCTGTTTATCATATATTTAGTCGTGATGGTATATTTTTTGTTTTTTTGCGAGCAGTTTGGAAGGACGCAGGGAATCATCTATCGCTATAATATCCATCCGTTCGAGGAGATTCATCGTTATATTGCTCATGCAGATGGGATTGGTATTGTCAATGTCGTGATCAACCTGCTTGGAAATGTGGTGTGTTTTATGCCGCTTGGTTTTGTGCTGCCGATTTTGTCGAGGCGCAGATGGGGCTGGT
Source organism: uncultured Lachnospiraceae bacterium (assembly GCA_947589455.1). GTDB lineage: Bacteria > Bacillota > Clostridia > Lachnospirales > Lachnospiraceae > Butyribacter. The sequence goes on from CANQCD010000041.1 coordinate 5,550, forward strand.
TTGCGATCACGATGATCAGTATGCTGGCGTCAGTGACAGTAGAGGGGATACAGCTGCTGTCAAGGCTTGGTTCCTGTGATATTGATGATATTATTTTGAATACGCTTGGCGGTTTTTTGGGATATCTGACTTTTTTGATATGCAATAAGATATACCGGGGCGTGCTGAAACGAGGCAGAGAAAGGAGATAAGTATGGAAGTGGTTGGCCAGAGGAAAAAGAAAAAACGGAAATCCCTTCAGCTGACAGATAAAAAACATCCGGCGTCTGCAATCGTAGCGCTTGGTTTTGGTATTTTATCTCTGGGGATATTTGCAGCTGTCTGTTTGGCATCCAGCGGAAGCAATGGACATGCGGGGCTGTATGCCGGCGCTGTCGGGCTGCTTTGTTTTTTCCTTAGCATTGTAGGGTTTGTGATTTCCTGGATGAGCCTGCGGAAAGATAATATCCGTCCTCTGTTCCCTACGCTCGCGTCTCTGCTCAATGGCATATTGCTGGTATTTTACCTGTTTTTGTATATTTTGGGGACTTTTCTGTAGAGCTTGCCTGGGATTTTGTTGAAAAAGCGCATGGATGTGGCGTTTTTTCGCAGTGCGGATATATTTCGTATGGAAAATTTGCAGAGCCCCCTGTTTTTTTTGGAGTGTTTCCAAATTGCAAGCGAGTAAATATGCAAAGCGAATTGATTTGCTTGGGATGGGGATTTGATTTTGAGAGAGGAGAGCTGGCTGTTATGGCGATAAAATTTGCGGAGGAAGACGAGGAGAAATTAAAAAACAGTGATGCGGAGATTTATCGGAAACGGACGAAAGAGACGAATGAAGAGGATATCAGAAATCTTTCAAAGTGGGGGAAAGTGCAGCATTTTGTACAGTATTATCTGAAGTCAATCCTGTTGATTGCGCTTGTTGTCATAGTGGTTGGCACATGGCTTTTCCAGTCTATGTTTGGCAGCAAGATTCCGGTTCTGTATGTGGCAATGGAAAAGGATGTGTTTGACGAGGAGAAGATCGCCGCCTTTCAGGAAGAACTGGAAAAATATTTTAAGGTAGATGACCGGGAATGCGTGGTAGTGGACACCAGCTGCAGCAGGAGCCAGCTGCAGACGTATCTGTACGCCGGCAAGGTCGATGTAGTGATAACGGGAAAAGACACATTCCTTCAGTGGGCAAAAGCACAGTATTTTATGGATACAGTGCACAATAAAGAGGTCTCTTTTTATAAAAATTATAAAAAAGAGGAGCGGATCACTTCGCAATATATTTCAAGCAAAGATGTCAGAAACAATATAACGGCGGACATCAGCGAGACAAAACCGAGCGATCCTACACAATATGAATGCGGCATATCTTTAGAGGGCGACAGGAAATACGAGGAACTGGGAGGCTTCCTGGAAAAGCCGGTGGCAGGGATTTCTGTCAATTCCGCCTATGCAGATAATGCAAAACGCTTTATCGAATACATGAAAAGATGAGGCGGCGTCCAGCGTAGAAAATGCAGCCCAGAAGACAATTTAGGGACGGATATGTTAAAAAGGGATGAAAGCTTGTAAAGGCAAGGCAGGGAGGAGAAATGTGTGGATTGTGCTCAAAAAATAAAAAATTTGCGCTCACAAAAAATAAAAAAAAACAGTTGACAGATTGGAATTTTGATATATAATATGAATTATGACAAAGGCGTCACGAAGAGATTCGTGGCGTTTTTTCTGTTTTCTTACTGTGTAACAGGCAGTTGCCGTCCGGACAAAGTACATAGGAAGAGATCGCTATAGCAAAAAAAGGGATATTTTAAAGTGGGAATAGAAAAAAAGGAGGAGATTAGTATGGATTTTTCAATATGGTATTTATTAGGTGCTGCACTGGTATTTTGGATGCAGGCCGGATTTGCAATGGTGGAGGCTGGATTTACCAGAGCAAAAAATGCCGGTAATATTATCATGAAGAACCTGATGGACTTCTGTATCGGTACAGTCGTGTTTATTGTGCTTGGATATGGGATCATGAACTCTGACAATTATATCGGAGGCCTGATAGGGATTCCGGAATATAGTATGTTTACAAATTTTGAAAACTTTGACTGGAGCAATTTCGTATTTCAGCTGGTATTTTGCGCGACCTGCGCTACGATTGTTTCCGGGGCGATGGCAGAGCGTACAAAATTCAGCATGTACTGTATTTATTCTGCTGTGATCAGCGCCGTTGTATATCCGATCGAGGCAGGCTGGATCTGGAATGGGGCAGGCTGGTTGAATAAGCTGGGATTTGTTGATTTTGCTGGTTCCTGCGTAATCCATATGGTGGGCGGTATCACTGCTTTGATCGGTGCGGCTGTGCTCGGTCCCCGTATCGGCAAGTACAGCAAACGGACAGGGAAGCCTCATGCAATCCCGGGGCATAACCTTCCGCTCGGCGCATTGGGAGTATTTATCCTCTGGTTTGGGTGGTATGGCTTTAACGGCGCTGCCGCGACCGATATTGACCATCTGGCAAGGATTTTTGCAACAACGACGCTTGCGCCGGCATTTGCTACTGTGGCTGTCATGATCTTTACCTGGATCAAATATGGCAAGCCGGATGTATCTATGTCGCTCAATGGTTCTCTTGCCGGTCTGGTAGCGATTACGGCCGGATGCGATTCTGTTGACGGTTTTGGAGCGATTGTGATTGGTATCTGTTCTGGTCTGATCTGCTGCTTTGGCGTATGGTTTGTTGAAAAGGTATTAAAGGTAGACGATCCGGTCGGAGCCGTGGCTGTCCATGGCTGCAACGGTATTTTTGGAACGATTGCTGTCGGGCTCTTTGCAGTATATACAGACAGCCCGGTCGCTGGCTGCCAGAAAGGACTGTTTTACGGCGGCGGCTTCCATCAGCTCGGCGTTCAGTGCCTGGGCGTTGTCGTTGTAGCCGCTTATGCAGCTGTTGTCATGGGGCTGGTATTCTTTGTCATGAATAAAGTATGGGGTCTCCGTGTAACGGCAGAGGAGGAGTTAAGAGGACTGGATGTCACAGAGCATGGTCTTCCGTCTGCTTATACCGATTTTATGCCGGCAGGCAATATGTTCTATTCTGCAGGTACATCGGTAGAGACGTTGAAAGGAGAGGTACCGATGGAGAAAGCAGTCGAAGTGGTCAGGGCTTCCGACGGCAGGAAACCTGCTGCATATAAAGAAATCTCAGAGACAAAACAATCTGTTCCAAAGATCACGAAGCTGTCTATTGTATGTCAGCAGAGTAAGTTTGACGATCTGAAAGAGGCGATGAATGCGATTGGCGTCAGCGGTATTACGGTAACTCAGGTACTTGGCTGCGGCACACAGAAAGGCCTTACTACGAAATATCGTGGTACGGAGTTAGATGTCATTCTGCTGCCAAAGATGAAAGTCGAGGTTATCGTCAGCGCCGTGCCGGTTGAGAAAGTGATCGAGACAGCGCGGAAAGCGCTTTACACTGGAAATATCGGCGATGGAAAGATTTTTGTATACGATGTGGAAAATGTTGTTAAGGTTCGTACCGGCGAAGAGGGATTTGAAGCCCTGCAGGGAGAAAATTAACAGCAGATAAATGTATTGTCCGCAGAGAACGGATATCTGAAAAATCACAGGAGAGTCCGTGCGTGATAAAGATCTGCAGTAAGAGATCAAAAAAAGACAGGGATCGTGGAAACGTTGTCCCTGTCTTTTTTTGATGGGATGGGAAATTGCAAGTCCTCCCAGGAGGGCTTTGAAATGTAGTGGAGTGCTAAGGACACCGGCGTGATACTCTGACGCTGCCGTTTCCAGAGAATGAGCCGGTATAGATTGAAAAAATCATGTTAGACTTGTAATCAGCTGGGAAATCCTATAAACTGATAGAAAAAGAAAAACGCATGGAGAGAATTTTTTATGAGACAGGATGTGATGAACCGGCAGGCGATAGAAGAGAGGTTAGCGCAGATCGATCTGACGCTGCCGCCTCCAGAGAATGAGCCGGACAGGCAGTATTATTTTATGAAAAAACTAAGGGGCTGGGTTTCGGAAAAAAAGAAAGAACTGGGTCGTCCGCTATATGCTAATATTACGACTTTTGGCTGTCAGATGAATGCCAGGGATTCAGAAAAGATTGCCGGGATCATGCAGATGCTTGGCTACGAGGAGACAGATTCGGAAAAGGCAGATTTTATTTTATACAACACCTGCACCGTCAGGGAAAACGCAAATCTGAAAGTATATGGCAGGCTGGGGCAGCTAAAGAGCGCAAAACAGGAAAATCCCGGCATGGTGATCGCCTTGTGCGGCTGCATGATGCAGGAAAAGCAGGTAGTAGAAAAAATAAAAAAAAGCTACCGCAATGTAGACATTATTTTTGGGACGCATAATATATTTAAACTGGCTGAGCTTTTATCCAGAAAGATTTTTGACAGTCCGCAGGACAGTGAGATGGTCATTGACATCTGGGAGGGGACGGCAGAGATTGTCGAGGAGCTTCCCAACGAGAGAAAATATCCTTTTAAGAGCGGCGTCAATATTATGTTTGGCTGCAATAATTTCTGCAGCTACTGTATTGTTCCCTATGTCCGCGGCAGGGAGAGGAGCAGGGAGCCGGAAGATATCCTCGCAGAGATTTCCTGCATGGTAAAAGATGGCGTAAAGGAGGTCATGCTGCTTGGGCAAAACGTAAATTCCTATGGCAAGACGTTAGAAAAGCCCGTCTCCTTTGCGGAGCTTTTGCGAAGGACAGAACAGATTGAGGGGCTGGAACGGATCCGCTTTATGACGTCCCATCCAAAGGATCTGTCTGATGAATTGATCGAGGTGATGGGAAACTCAAAAAAAATATGCCGGCAGCTCCATCTGCCGCTGCAGTCGGGCAGCAGCAGGCTTTTAAAGATCATGAACCGTCATTATTCAAAAGAGGATTACCTTCTCTTAGTTGAAAAGATACGGAGAGCAGTTCCGGATATTTCTTTGACAACAGACATTATCGTGGGCTTTCCGGGGGAGACGGAAGAGGATTTTGCCGAGACAATGGATGTAGTGGAGCGGGTGCGCTATGACAGCGCCTTTACGTTTATTTACAGCAAACGGACGGGGACGCCGGCGGCTTCCATGGAAGAGCAGGTGCCGGAGGATATCGTAAAGGAGAGATTTGACCGGCTGCTGGCAAGGATACAGGATATCTCGGCGGAGAAGACAGCAGAAGCAGTGGGAAGCGTCTGTGAGGTTTTGGTGGAAGAAGTAAATAAAAGGGAAGCTTCGCTTGTCACCGGGAGAACAGACAAAAACCAGATCGTACATTTTCCGGGAAGTCCGGATCTGATTGGGACTTTTGTCAAAGTCCGGCTGGTATCCGCCAAGGGATTTTATTTTATCGGCGAGCAGACAGAGTGATTTTCGCAGGAGAGGAGATACAGGAACAGAAAAAGGGAATGCAGGGAAAATTTCCGGGATAAGATAGAGAGGTGTGAAAGAAAGATGGGAAATTTAAGAGAGAGGCAGGAACAGAGGGAGCATGAGATCTTCAGCGAGTATGCCAGTTTTGCGGACAGATCTGCGGGGCGTGACCGGCAGGAGCCGCAATGTGATATCCGCACCGATTTCCAGAGAGACAGGGATCGTGTTTTGCACAGCAAGGCATTCCGCAGGCTGAAGCAGAAAACACAGGTATTTCTCGCACCGGAGGGGGATCATTACCGCACCCGGCTTACCCATACGCTGGAGGTGGCGCAGAATGCCAGGACAATCGCAAGGGCATTATATCTCAATGAGGATTTGACAGAAGCGATCGCGTTAGGCCATGATCTGGGACATACGCCGTTTGGCCATGCGGGCGAGCGGGCGTTAAACAGGCTGACGGAGGATTATGGCGGGTTCCACCATAACGAGCAGAGCGTCCGGGTGGTGGAATATCTGGAAAAGGACGGACAGGGGCTGAACCTTACGGCAGAAGTCAGGGACGGCATCCTGAACCATCAGACAAAGGGGATGCCCTCGACGTTAGAGGGGAAGATTGTGCGTCTGTCAGATAAGATCGCATATATCAATTCAGATATTGATGATGCAATCCGTGCGGGGATCATTGTAGAGGAAGAAATTCCCAAAGAATTGACCGATATCCTCGGACACAGCACCAACCAGCGGCTGAACACACTGGTACATGATATTGTCCGCAGCAGCGAGGGAAAGAACGAGATCTGTATGTCTCCCGATGTAGAAAAGGCAATGTTTGATTTGCGGAAATTTATGTTTAAGAGCGTTTATACCAATCCGATAGCGAAAGGGGAGGAAACGAAAGTAAATAATCTGATCAACCAGTTATATGAATATTACATACATAATATGGAAAAACTTCCATCCGAATTTCAGAGCCTCCTGCGGGAAGGGCATGGCAGCCGCAGGGTGGTGTGCGACTTTATTGCCTGCATGAGCGATAATTATGCCGTTAATCTCTACAAAGAGATCATGATCCCGAAATCATGGAGTGTCCAGGGGGTGGAACACAGGTAAAAAGATTAAAATAAAAAAGGAAATCGGATTCTTATGTCGAATAACTAACATAGAGATTGTTTTTTTCTGTGTTAGTTATTATTTTTTGGTCAGGCGGCCTGCAAAAGGATTCAAACAGGTAATGGAGAAACATTTTTGTCACAGAATGTTCCTCGCTTCCCTGGCTTTTAGATAGCGGAAAGGAGGAGACAGCCATGCCCTGGTATTCGGAAGAAAAAATAGAAGAAGTCCGTTCCCGGAGTGATATCGTGGAAGTGATCGGAAGCTATGTCAGGCTGAAGCATTCCGGCAGCAGTTATGCCGGCCTGTGTCCGTTTCACAGTGAAAAGACACCCTCCTTTTATGTCAGCCCCGCCAGACAGATGTATAAATGTTTTGGCTGCGGAGCCGGCGGCAATGTGATCACTTTTGTCATGGAATATGAGAATTATTCCTTTCCGGAGGCGATGGAGTATCTTGCCGGCAGGGCGGGGATTGTCCTGCCCAAACAGGATATGACAAGAGAGCAGCGGGAGCGGGAAAACCTGCGTATGCTGTTGCTCGAGATCAACACAAAGGCGGCGAAATATTATTATGCAAAGCTAAAGTCCCCGAAGGGAAAGGCGGGATATGAGTATCTGCGCTCAAGGGGGCTTACAGATGAGACGATCACCCGGTTTGGCCTTGGCTATGCCGGTCAGGGCGGCGATGAGTTATACCAATATATGAAGCATGAGGGATATCGGGACGAGATGTTAAAAGAGACCGGGCTGTTTAAGATGGATGAGCGCGGCGCCTATGATAAATTCTGGAATCGTGTCATGTTTCCAATCATGGACGTCAACAACCGCGTGATTGGCTTCGGGGGACGCGTGATGGGAGACGCCAAACCAAAATATTTAAACTCACCCGAGACAAAGCTGTTTGACAAGAGCCGGAATCTGTTCGGCTTAAATTACGCAAAGCAGGGGAAGCGGAAATATCTGATCTTATGCGAGGGATACATGGACGTCATTGCCATGCAGCAGGCCGGGTTTACCGGTGCAGTGGCTTCCCTGGGAACAGCTTTTACAGAGCAGCAGGCGAATCTGCTGCGCCGTTATGCAGACGAGGTGCTTCTGACATATGACAGCGACGAGGCGGGGGTGAAAGCGGCGCTGCGCGCCATTCCGATCTTGCGCGGCGCGGGGCTTCCGGCGCGGATTGTCCGATTAAAACCTTATAAGGATCCGGATGAGTTCATGAAGGCGATGGGGGCGGAGGAATTTGAAAAGCGGCTTGACGACGCCCAGAACAGCTTTTATTTTGAGTTAGATAAGATAAAAGAGAGATTTGACTTATCCGACCCGGAGCAAATGACGAGATATTATCATGAGGTTGCCAGAAAACTTCTGGTATTTGAAGATAAAGTGCAGCGGGATAATTATTTAGAGGCAGTCTCTGCGAGATATGGGATCCGCAAAGAGGATTTAAGAGAACTGGTCATTCGGTATGGTACAAGCCTTCCGAATGGATATGCGGCCGCTGCAGAGGAGACAGAAAAAAAACAGGGAACAAAAAAAACAGAAGAGATGGGAATATTCCACACATACAGCCTGTTTTTATCCTGGCTGGCCGAGACGCCGGAATTGTATGAGTTAGTAAAAGATAAGATCACTCCGGATGATTTTGAGGGGGAGAGTTTTCGGGAAGCAGCGTCCCTCTTTTATGCACAGCTAGAGCAGGGGGAACTGGTTCCGGCCAAGATCATCAACCATTTTACAGATGTAGAGAGCCAAAACATGGCGGCGAGGATGTTCCAGACGGATTTTCAGGCAAAGATGAGCCCGGAAGAGCGGGAAAAGGCGTTTAATGAGCTGGTTATCCGAATCAAAGAACACAGCATTGATCTTAGGATGCGCCGCCTGACTGATATGGGCGAGCTGCAAAAGCTGGTCATGGAGAAGAAACAGTGGCAGACGCCGGAGAAATTGCATATTTCTTTAAAAGATGGTAACAGCTAATGCAAATGATAAATGTCAATATCTGATAAAAAGTATCAGTACATATAAGAAAGGAAGGAACAGTATGGCAACAGAAAAGACAAAGAAGAGCGAGGCTTCTGTGACAGAGGAAGAGAAGGCTGTTGCAAAAAAGAAGAGCTCTGCCGGGAAGAAGACAGGCAAAAAGAAAGAGGAGGCAAAGGAGACTGCCGCTCTGGATGAACAGAAATTCAAAGAAAAGCTTGTCGCATTAAAACAGCTTGCAAAGTCGAAGCGGAATGTCCTGGAACTTGCCGAAATTAACAGCTTTTTCAACGATATCGGGCTGGACGAAGAGCGGACGGAAAAGGTGATTGATTTTCTGGAGGCAGAGGGGGTGGACGTCCTGCGGATTCCGGAGGGAAAGGATGCGGATGACGATGATATCATTCTTGAGATGGAAGCAAGCGGCGAAGTGCCGGATGAGGAAGAAATCGAAAAAATAGACTTATCTGTTCCGGAAGGGGTCAGCATTGAAGACCCGGTTCGTATGTATTTAAAAGAGATTGGAAAGGTGCCGCTTTTGACTGCAGAAGAAGAGGTTGATCTGGCGCAGCGTATGGAACAGGGCGACATGGACGCGAAGAAGAAGCTTGCCGAGGCCAATCTCCGGCTTGTCGTCAGTATAGCAAAACGCTATGTAGGGCGCGGGATGCTCTTTCTGGATCTGATCCAGGAGGGGAATTTAGGCCTGATCAAAGCGGTAGAAAAGTTTGATTATAAAAAAGGCTACAAATTCAGCACGTATGCGACATGGTGGATCCGCCAGGCGATTACCCGTGCGATCGCCGACCAGGCGAGGACGATCCGCATTCCGGTACACATGGTTGAGACGATCAACAAGTTTGTCCGCGTACAGCGGCAGCTTTTGCAGGAGCTTGGAAGGGAACCGTATCCGGAAGAGATCGCAGCGCAGATGAATATGCCGGTGGAGCGTGTCCGCGAGATCCAGAAAATCTCGTTAGAGCCGGTTTCTTTGGAAACGCCGATCGGGGAGGAGGAGGACAGCCATCTCGGAGATTTTATCCAGGACGACAATGTCCCGGTGCCTGCCGAGGCGGCTGCGTTTACTCTGCTTAGAGAGCAGCTTGAAGAAGTGCTTGGCACGCTGACAGAGAGAGAGCAAAAGGTATTAAAGCTCCGTTTTGGCCTGGAGGACGGGCGCGCCAGAACTTTAGAGGAGGTCGGCAAGGAATTTAAAGTAACCAGAGAGCGCATCCGCCAGATTGAGGCAAAGGCGCTCAGAAAATTGAGGCATCCGAGCCGGAGCCGGAAGTTAAAGGACTATTTAGAGTGATGAATCTGTCAAAACGTCTGCAGACGGTGGCGGCGAATGTGCTGTCCCGCGGAGTCGTAGCCGATATCGGCTGCGACCATGGGTTTACTTCTATCTATCTTTTGCAAAAGAAAATGGCGAAGAGGGCGATCGCAATGGATATTAAGGAAGGACCGCTAAAGAGGGCAAGAGAACATATCGCGGAATATGGGCTGGAGGATAAGATTGAAACGCGCCTGTCGGACGGCATGGAAAAGCTGTTTCCCGGCGAGGCGGACACCATCCTGATCAGCGGGATGGGCGGCGCGCTGATGGAGAGGATACTTACCGCAAAGCCGGATGTGGCGGGGCAGGCGGCGGAACTTGTGCTCTCTCCGCAGTCAGAACCTTTTCTGGTAAGGAGATGCATCCATCGGATGGGATTTCAGATCGCGGAGGAGACAATGGTGTGCGAGCAGGGGAAATATTATGTAGTCATCCGTGCAGTACCAGGCGAGGAAACCGCCTGGGAAGAGATAGATTACCGCTATGGCAGGAGGCTGATCCGGCGGGGGGATTTCTTTCTTTGCTCTTTTCTGAAAAAGGAGCAGGCGAGGGTTGCAGCAGCCCTTGCCGGATTACAGGAAGGAAATCTTTCTGATGCGGCAAAGGCGGGGAAACTTCGGTTAGAGAAAGAGCAGGAACTGATCAGCCATGCCCTGGAAGCTGCAGGCGCCGTCTGCGGCGGGGAGAAGGAGAAAGCATAGGGATCAACAGACGAGAGAAAAATAAGCTTGCAGAAAGCGAACAGAAACAGGAACGGAGGTGTGTATTATGGGGACACAGTTAAATATTACGGTGGGAGACAAGACTGTGGCATATGAAGAAGGGGTTACATATGGTGAGATTGCGGAAGATTTTGCGCTGAAATACCAGTATGATATTATACTGGCGCAGTGCGGGGGCAAATTGATCGAATTGTCAAAGCAGCCGAAAAAAGATTGCGTGGTAAGCTTTTTGACGACTGCGACGAGCAGTGGGAGTAAGACTTACAACAGGGGTGTGACGCTTCTGATGTTAAAAGCTTTTTATGAGGAGGCTTCTGCAGACGGCCTTACAGATATCCGTGTCAGATATTCTATTGGGGATTGTGTGTACTGTGAAGCGGAAGGGGTTGAGGTGACGGAGAAGCTCCTTGGAAAAGTAGAGGCGAGGATGAGGGAACTTGTCAAAGAAGATATCCCGTTTCAAAAGCGTTCCGTCGATACGGCGGAAGCGCTGGAAATCTTTCAAAGGCATAAAATGTACGACAAGACGAAGCTTTTTGGGTACCGGAGAGTGTCAAAGGTAAATATTTATTCGCTGGATGGCTTCGAAGATTATTATTATGGCTATATGCCGGCGTCAACAGGGATTTTAAAATATTTTGCCCTCTGGAAGTATCAGGACGGCTTTATGATCCATACGCCGAATAAGCAGGTGCCAAATAAGCTGCAGGAGTTTAAGGACAGCCCTAAGCTGTTCCATACGCTGCAGGAGGCGGGGAGCTGGGGAAAAATGGTTGACGTGGATTCTGTCGGCGCACTCAATGATGCGATCGTGCACGGCGGGGCCACAAACCTGATCCTGGTGCAGGAGGCATTGCAGGAAAAAAAGATTGGGGAGATCGCAGAACAGATCGCTGCAGATTCCGGCAAAAAATTTGTTATGATCGCAGGACCGTCTTCTTCCGGGAAGACTTCCTTTTCGCACCGTCTGTCTATCCAGCTCCGGACGTTTGGGCTGAAGCCGCATACGATCGCACTGGATAATTATTTTCTGGACAGGAAGGACACGCCGCTTGACGAAAATGGCAATTATAATTTTGAATGCCTTGAGGCGATTGATATCAAACAGTTTAATGAGGACATGACGAGGCTTTTAAACGGCGAGCGCGTTGAACTTCCGACATTTAATTTCGTCATTGGCCAGAGGGAGTACAAGGGGGACTACAGGCAGCTTGGACCGGATGATATTTTGGTGATCGAGGGGATCCATGGGCTGAATGAGAAGATGTCCTATTCCCTTCCGAAAGAGAGTAAGTTTAAAATCTATATCAGCGCGCTGACGCAGCTGAATATCGATGAGCATAACAGGATACCGACTACAGACGGCAGGCTTTTGCGGCGCATGGTCCGGGACGCCAGGACAAGGGGGACGACTGCGGCGAAGACGATCGCCATGTGGCCCTCTGTCAGACGCGGGGAGGATCAGTACATTTTCCCATTTCAGGAGGAGGCTGACGTAATGTTTAACTCGGCGCTGATCTACGAACTTGCCGTGTTAAAGCCGTATGCCGAATCGATTTTATTTGGGATTCCAAAAGATGCGCCGGAATATGTGGAGGCAAAACGGCTGCTGAAATTTTTGGATTATTTTATCGGGATCAGTACCGATGTGATTCCGAAAAATTCCCTGATGCGCGAGTTTGTCGGGGGAAGCCTGTTTAATGTATAGATAACGGACGGCGCGCCCGCGTTGGGAATGCGGAACCAATACAGGAAAGTAGAAGCCAGCTTAATGTATCGATAACGGACGGCGCGCCCACGTTGGGAATGCGGAACCAATACAGGAAAGTAGAAGCCAGCTTAATGTATCGATAACGGACGGCGCGCCCGCGTTGGGAATGCGGAACCAATACAGGAAAAGTAGGAGCCGGCTTAATGTATCGATAACGGGCGGCGCCCGCCGGCAGTGTGTTGGAGCGATCCGGCTGCAGTTTTGGCGGGTACCTGTAAATAAATGGACAGAGAAAGGAAAGACAATATGGCAAGCATAATTGATGGCAAAAAGATTTCACAGCAGATCAAGGATGAGTTAAAAGAGGAAGTTGCACGTTACAGGGAAAAAGGCGTTTCTATCTGCCTGGCAGTGATCCAGGTGGGAAACGATCCGGCTTCGGCCGTATATGTCGGCAACAAAAAAAAGGCATGTGCATATGTCGGGATAGAATCCCTTGCCTATGAACTCCCGGAGGAGACAACGCAGGAGGAGCTCCTTGCCCTTGTAAAAGAGCTGAATGAGAAAAAGGAAGTAAACGGGATTCTGGTACAGCTCCCACTCCCGGAGCATATTGATGAGAATGTCGTGATCCGGACAATCTCCCCGGAAAAAGATGTAGATGGATTCCATCCGCAGAGCGTGGGGGCATTAAGCATTGGGCAGAGGGGATTTGTATCGTGTACCCCGGCGGGCGTCATCCAGCTGCTAAAGCGTTCCGGTATCCAGATTGACGGAAAGGAATGCGTGATCATTGGAAGGAGCAATATTGTAGGGAAACCGCTGGCAATGCTTCTTTTGCGGGAAAACGGCACGGTGACGGTCTGCCATTCCCATACGGCTGATTTAAAAGCGGTGGCAAGGCGCGCAGATATCCTGGTTGTTGCCATCGGAAGGGCAAAGATGGTTGATGCAGATTATGTCAAGGAAGGAGCGGTTGTCATTGATGTGGGCATGGACAGGGATGAAAACGGAAAGCTTTGCGGAGATGTCGATTATGCTTCGGTAGAGCCTAAGGCGTCGGCAATCACGCCGGTTCCAGGCGGCGTCGGACCAATGACGGTTGCAATGTTGATGAATAATTGTGTGGAGACAGCGAGGAGAGAAAATGCATTAAGCGCAGACCGCACAATATGATATACGCTTCCTGCCGGCTCGGCAGTTATCTGACAATTAAAACACTGACAATAAAAATATAGGAGAGGGAACAAGAGAGTGAAGATT
>CANQCD010000042.1 GCA_947589455.1 uncultured Lachnospiraceae bacterium
GGTTAATGGTACTGTTTGACATCCTCTTGCCCCGGCCTCCGACAACCGCCCTGACCTGGCCGGTCCCATGCTCTATCAGCACGAAAGAAGCCTGCGGCTGTTTGATCAGTTCTTCATGTTCGGAAAGGATCACAGCGCCGCTTTTTATCTGGTGTTCCCTAAATTCCCTGACATAGTTTTCTGCCTGCTCCGTGTCAGAAAAATATTCCGGCATGTTTTTTTTCCGCATACGCCAGAAATAATCCTTGATCGAATCCTCCGTATATTCCCTTCTGGAATCCCCCTTCCTGACCAGAAGATGATAAGAAAGGATATACCTGACGGCAACCGGATAATAGCTGTCGTCATTCAACATTGTCTCGCAGTATTCCTGCATCTCGGTATCCTGACAGGTATCAATCTTTAACCCCGCATGGTAAACCGCATTATGCGCTTGCGTCTGAGAATACCCCAGTTTCTCTGTCATATCCTCAATCACTTCGTCAATCACGGCGTCGACATAATAAGAATGGACCCGCTCCTGGTTCCCCTGTGCGGCAAAGACATTCCGGATCCGGGAATACACATCATCGCCCAGGGCGTCCTCATATTCCGCATCGGAGATCATTTTAAGCTCCAGCATACTTTTCAGGATGGCGCGGCGCTGCCTTGCATTGCCGGCTCCCTTCGTCACAGGATTGTACTCTGCCACATCCTGCGAGGCAGCCGCCAGCACGCCGGCCTCGGAAAGCGTAATCTCTGAAATATCCTTTTTAAAATAATAATTCGCCGCCGCCTGGACCCCGACCATGTTCTGCCCGAAATAAATCGTATTTAAATATTCCTCTAAGATCTTTTCTTTTCCCTGTTTTTCTTCTAATCCCACTGCAAGATACTGTTTCTGTATCTCCTGCGCCATCCGTTCCATCGCGCTGTTTGCATGGGAATTGATCAGAATCTGGTTTTCAATCAGCTGCTGCGTGATCGTATCTTTTACTTCAACCTGCGCTTTCCCGCCTAACAGGCTGTTTACCACCGGCACAAAAATCTCCTGCATATCCACGCCTTTGTGCTCAAAAAAGCGGCTGTCCTCCCCCGCAACAAAAGCGTTTCTGACACACGCCGGTATCTGCCGCAGGCTGACATATTTCCGGTTTACATCATCTCCAGTCAGCTTCTGCATTTCATTGCCATTACAATCATACAAAATGCTTGCGTTCCCCCTGGGGATAATATCTATTTTCCCGGCGTCCGGCGTATCGTCAAAGATGCCGCGAACCGCCCCGGATATCCCGGATACAAGCGACAAAAGCAGTGCAATCCCCAGAATTGCACCGCTGTATGCCAGCCATTCTTTTAATTTAAACCTGATCTTAAAAGAAGGATCCGTAAACTCTTCCCGTTTTTTTTGAATTTCCTTTTCACTATAATTCATATAAATATCCCAATTCTATTTATTGCGGTAAATGATGTCGCTCCTCTTTGGACCATTTGAAACCATGGTAATCGGCACGCCCAGCTCCCTCTCAATAAATTCAATATACTTCCTGCAGTTCTCTGGAAGATCGCCATATTCCCTGATCCCCTGAATATCGCATTCCCATCCCGGAAGCACTTGATAGATTGGTTTCGCCTTCGCAAGCTTTACAGTAACCGGAAAATCCTTTTCTTCCTTTCCGTCAATCTCATAACCGACACAGACAGGAATCTCTTTTAGATAACCAAGGCAGTCGAGCACAGTCAGGACAACCTCTGTCGCCCCCTGGATCTGGCAGCCATAGCGGCTTGCCACCGCGTCAAACCACCCCATGCGGCGCGGGCGTCCGGTCGTTGCGCCATACTCTCCCTTGTCGCCTCCCCGCTTGCGGAGCTCCTCCGCCTGTTGTTCATCCAAAATCTCACTGACAAATTCACCAGCTCCGACTGCGCTGGAATATGCTTTGACTACTGTCACAATACGCTTGATCTCATACGGCGGGATCCCGGCGCCGATCGCACCATACGCCGCCAGTGTAGAAGACGACGTCACCATCGGATAAATCCCATGATCTGGATCTTTCAAAGAACCCAGCTGGCCTTCTAACAGAATATTTTTCCCCTCTGCTATCGCTTTGCGCAGGAAAGCGGACACGTCGCAGACATAGGGCGCTGCCATCTCTCTGTATTCCCGCAGAGTCTTAAGCAGCTCATCCGGATTTAATTCCGGTTTATGGTATAAATATTTTAGAGTGACATTTTTCTGATCGCAGATCCTGTCAATCTTTTCTTTTAATACATCCTCGTCAAACAGCTCTGACACCTGAATGCCTATCTTGGCATATTTATCTGAATAAAACGGCGCAATCCCGGATTTGGTAGAGCCAAAAGATTTCTTGCCCAAGCGCTCCTCTTCATATTCATCAAACGCAATGTGGTACGGCATCAAAAGCTGCGCCCTGTCAGATACCAGAATCTTCGGTCTGGGAACGCCCCGCTCTACAAGCGCCTCAATCTCATGGAAGAGATATGGGATATTTAACGCAACTCCATTGCCGATCACACTTGTGGTATGGTCATAAAAAACACCGGACGGCAGCAAATGCAGCGCAAATTTTCCATAATCGTTAATAATCGTGTGCCCTGCGTTGCTCCCTCCCTGGAAACGTACAATGATATCGGACTCTTCGCCCAGCATATCTGTGATCTTTCCCTTTCCTTCGTCTCCCCAGTTAGCGCCAACAATCGCTGTTACCATAATTTCCTCCATTCCGCCGCCTGAAACGGCTCTTATTACTATATTCTAATCAATGATCCTGTCAATGGATATCGAACGTTCCTTTGTTAAATCATAATACATATTCCCCACTTTGACAATCGGCCTGGAAAATTCCTGCGTATTGATCATGACAACTCTTCCAACCTCATTTGTCGTCAGATACACATCTGTATTCATATAAGCCTGCACTGCCGTTGCCAGAAACGGAAGAAGATATTCTACTTCATATTTGACCAGCCCTTCCCGCTCAAACATGTGTATCACATCAAACGGACAGATTGCTTTTCGATATACCCTGTCGGATGTCATGGCGTCATACGTATCGGCGATCGCCACAATCTTGGCAAACGGCGAAATCTGGTTTTCCGTAAAACCGCCCGGATAACCGCTGCCATCGCAGCGCTCATGATGGCGCATTGCAACCTCCGCAACCTGCGGGTCAATTTCTTTCATATTCTTTAAAATCGTATTGCCGTGCAACACATGGGTCTTTATCACATTATACTCCGAAATGCTAAGCGTTCCCTCTTTCTGCAGGATATCATCCGGCACCATGATCTTTCCAATATCATGCAACACCGCAGACAATGTTAAAACGTCTAAATCCCTTTTGGAAATATTCGGAAAAACAATCTTTCCAATCATATTGCTCAGCAGCGCCACATTGAGGGAATGGACATACGTCACATCGTCATAGCCGTGGATGCATTGCAGCATATCCATGATATTCAGGCAGTTCCTGCTCTTAGAGACTACATTCTCAACATCCATCAAAACTACATCCGCATTGATCTCTTCATTCCGCATGACAACCCGATTGAATGTATCTTTCAAATGGTCAACCGACTCGATAAACGCCTGATTAAATTCTTTAAATTCCTTTGTCTCCCGGACGTTCTCATAATAGCGCCCTTCGTTCTCCGGAGGTGTCTGTTGTAAGTCCGGCATTTCAGACGAATTGTCTTCCTCCTGCGCTCCCAGATTCTCTCCCCCGTCTTTTCCGCCTTCCGGCGTCTCCTGTCCGGCAAGGATTGGTGTTTTTCCATCTGATCCGACCTTTACGCGGACTGCAAAAATAGAATGGTCTTTTAATGCGCCCAGAATGTCCTGCGTGATCACGGTATCCGCCGGAATCAGAAGCTGCTCATCCGCCGTATATATATCGTCCGCCGCAATCATATTGACCGTTACTCTCGCCGTTAATATCCTCTTTCCAGCCATAACTGCCTCCATCCGGGGGGACCTTACTTCCCCGCCTATCTCCTATACATTGATTTCTACTTTCACGCCAAGGATTTCTTTGTTTGCTTCTAATACAGGCTGTACCGTCTCTTCAATAAATTCCTTTACCTGGGAAGAGGCGCGTCCTGTATACTTCTCCGGCTGCATCGCCTGCTCCAGCTGTTCAATATCCATCGGGAACTCATCGTCCGCTGCGATCAATTCCAGCAGATTATTTTCCCTGCCATATTCCTTGACATTCTTCCCTGCTTCCATAGAAAGCGTGCGGATCCTCTCGTGGAGCTCCTGACGGTTGCCGCCTGCTTTCACCGCATCCATCATAATATTTTCTGTCGCCATAAACGGAAGCTCGGAAAGCAGCCTCTTTTCAATCACCTTATCATAGACGACCAGTCCGTCTACAACGTTGAGCAAAAGATCTAAAATGCCGTCCGTTGCCAAAAATCCCTCAGGGATGCTGATCCTTTTATTTGCGGAATCGTCCAGCGTCCTCTCAAACCACTGACATGCAGAGGTAAACATCGTATTTGTCACATCCGCCATCACATAGCGCGACAGAGATGCAATCCTCTCGCTGCGCATTGGATTGCGCTTATATGCCATCGCCGAAGAACCAATCTGATTCTTCTCAAACGGTTCTTCAATCTCCTTTAAATGCTGCAACAAACGGATATCATTCGAAAATTTATGCGCGCTGGCGGCAATCCCCGCAAGGACGTTTGCCACTCTGGTATCCAATTTCCTGGAATATGTCTGGCCGGATACCGGAAAGCAGGCAGAAAATCCCATCTTCTCCGCGATCAGCTGATCTAATCTCTTTACCTTATCTTCGTCTCCGTCAAACAGCTCCATAAAACTGGCCTGCGTACCCGTGGTCCCTTTGGAACCTAACAGCTTCATCTTAGAAAGGACATACTCCACATCCTCCAGATCCATCATAAATTCCTGGATCCACAATGTGGCACGCTTGCCGACAGTCGTCGGCTGTGCCGGCTGGAAATGGGTGAAAGCAAGCGTGGGCATTTCCCTGTATTTCATCGCAAAACGCGCCAGCTCGTCAATGACGTTGACTAACTTCTTTCTGACCAGTTCTAACGCCTCCGCCATAATAATGACGTCCGTATTGTCTCCCACATAACAGGATGTTGCGCCCAGGTGGATGATTCCAGCCGCTTTCGGACACTGTACCCCATATGCGTATACATGGGACATCACGTCGTGGCGTACCAGCTTTTCCCGCTCCTTTGCCACATCATAATTAATCTCTTCGGCATGTGCCTTTAACTCTTCTATCTGCTCTTTCGTCACCGCAGGCTCTCCCTGCTCGTTTTTTAATCCCAGTTCATTTTCCGCCTCGGCAAGCGCAATCCAAAGCCGCCTCCACGTTTTAAATTTCTTATCCGGTGAAAAAATATACTGCATCTGCCTGCTGGCATAGCGTTCAGAAAGCGGGCTGGTATATCTGTCGTTGTTCATCTTGTTCCTCCATTCCAATCGAAATCAATGTGAAAATTTTTCCGCGCAACGTAAACCTAATGTTCATATTCCCCGCGGATATCCCCTGTCGGCGGTTTTACCGGATAATTTCCGGAAAAACAGGCGTCGCAATACCCCATATCGCCATCCATCAGCTCTCCCAGGCGGGAAATATCCAGATATCCCAGAGAATCCGCCCCAATCTTTTGCGCAATCTCTTCTACAGTATAGCTGTAGGCGATCAGCTGATCACTGTCCGGCACGTCCGTCCCAAAATAGCAGGGATATTTAAACGGCGGCGAGCTGATCCTGACATGTACTTCAACCGCGCCGGCGTCCTTTAGCATCTTGACGATCCTGCCGCTCGTCGTCCCACGGACAATCGAATCATCGACCATAACCACGCGCTTTCCCGCCACTACCTCGCGCAGGACATTTAGCTTTACCATCACGCTGGATTCCCTTGCCGACTGCTTCGGCTTAATAAACGTCCTCCCAACGTAACTGTTTTTCACAAAAGCCGTACCATATGGAATGCCTGACTCCAAAGCAAATCCCATCGCCGCGGCATTCCCCGACTCCGGTACGCCGACGACAATATCCGCCGCTACCGGATGCGTCTGTGCGAGGATCCTGCCGGCAGCAATCCTCGAACTGTGCACGCATACGCCGTCAATATAGCTGTCCGGCCTTGCAAAATAAATATATTCAAAAATACAGCTCTTTTTCTCTACGATCGCCATTCTTTTATCAGAATGGATCCCATCCGGAGTAATCGTCACAATCTCGCCCGGTTCCACATCCCGGACAAACTCCGCCCCCACGGTATCCAGTGCGCAGGTCTCAGATGAGAGGATATAGGCATTGTCCCGCTTGCCAATACAGAGCGGGCGGAAACCATGCGGATCTCTTGCGCCTATCAGCTTACGCGGGCTTGCCACGACCAGGGAATATGCCCCCTGGATCTTTTCCATCGCATTTTTTACCGCCTCTTCTACCGTCCCCACGTTCAATCGTTCCCTCGCGATCAGATAGGCGATCACTTCTGAATCAATCGTTGTCTGAAAGATCGCGCCGTTTAATTCCAGGTCATTGCGCAGGTCAACGGCATTGACCAGATTACCGTTATGCGCTACCATCAAAGTTCCCTTTACATAGTTTAAAACCAGAGGCTGGATATTTTCTGCTGTGCTTGCGCCTGCTGTGGAATATCTCACATGGCCTACGCCAATATCCCCCTTCATTTTCTCAAGATTATCTGCATTGAAAACCTCATTTACCAGCCCCATCCCCTTGCATGTGCTGGAGTTCCTTTTTGGTCCATCCGTCTGGCTCACAGCGATCCCACAGCTTTCCTGCCCTCTGTGCTGCAGAGAAAACAGCCCATAATAAATGGTAGACGCCACATCGCTGCTATCCATGTCATACATCCCAAATACGCCACACTCCTCGCCAGGCTTTTCATCCTCCTGTCCTGTCGCCTGCTGCGCATATATTTTACAGCAATTCATGGCATCTCTTTCTTGCGTACTGCTGTTATATTTCTTCATTTCAATTCCTCATTCCAAGCAAATTTATTCACTCTGCGGTTTTATTTGCTCTGCGTTTTATTTGCTTTGCGGTTTATTTGCTCTGCAACTTATTCGCTTTGCGGTTTATTCGCTCTGCGGTTTATTTGCTCTGCAACTTATTCGCTTTGCGGTTTATTCGCTCTGCGGTTTATTTGCTCTGCATTTTATTCGCTCTGCGGTTTTAGTACGACGGCGGCGCTGCATCCTTTCGGAAGCAATATTTATTTTTAAGCCGCCCCGGGCAGAAATCTCCTGCCCATCGCCATTATTTCATAGAAAAACCCGAAATCACCGAACCTTAAAATACTGGCAATTCCGGGAAAAATCTTAAATCAGGCCAATCCTCTTTGCGACTTCCTGATATGCATCCTCAACGCCGCCCAAATCTCTGCGGAAACGATCCTTGTCCAGCTTCTCATGCGTCTTTTTATCCCAGAAGCGGCAGGTATCCGGTGAAATCTCATCTGCAAGGATAATCGTTCCATCGCTTGTCTTACCAAATTCTATCTTAAAGTCGATCAGATCAATTCCACATTCATCAAAAAAACCTTTCAAGAAATCATTGACCATAAACGCATATTTCGTTATCGTATCAATGTCCTCCCTGGTCGCCGCGCCGATAGCGATCGCAAAATAGTCGTTGATCAGCGGGTCGCCTAACGCATCATCCTTATAACTGAACTCCAATGTCGGGCACAGCAGCTGGAACCCTTCTTCAATCCCCAAACGCTTTGAGAAAGAACCGGCGGCAACATTCCTCACAATAACCTCCAACGGAATGATCTTTACCTTCTTTACCGCTGTCTCCCTGTCGCTCAGCTCCTCGATATAGTGCGTCGGGACGCCGGACTCTTCCAGTTTTCGGAATAAATAATTTGTCATCCTGTTATTGATCACGCCTTTTCCAACGATCGTTCCTTTTTTCTCGCCGTTAAAAGCGGTTGCATCATCCTTATAATCCACGATGAGTACGTCCTCATCCTCTGTGCGAAAGACCTTCTTTGCCTTTCCCTCGTACAGCATATCTAACTTGTCCACAGCTATGACCTCCAATCGAATCTTTTATCCACTAACATATTAACATCTAATCTGCAACCTGGCAAGTCTGTTTTTCACACCCCTGTGGAAAACAGACGGAGAGCTCAGCCAGACGTCTCCTGCCCTGCAAGCAGGCCGTGCTGTATCTTCACCGCAAGAATCCTGCAGACAGAGGCGTCTAACTGCTCTTCTTCGATTTCCCCGCCCTGCACAGCTTCCAGGATTCCCTGATATGCCTCTTTAAAATCCTGCGGCATCAAGATAATATCGGCGCCGGCTTTAAATGATTGGCACGCCGCCTCTGCCGGGCTATAATGATCTGTGATGCTGCTCATGTCAAACGCATCTGTAATGATAATTTTTTCAAAGCCAAGCTCGTCCCGCAGGATTGTCTTCATGATCAGATCGGACATGCTTGCCGGCACGGCAGTCTCTGTGACCTTGCTGACAGAAATATGCGACGCCATGACAAAATCCGCCCCCGATTCAATCCCGGATTCAAACGGGATAAAATCTGTCTTTCGCAGCCTTGCCAGGCTGCTGTCAATATCTACATTTTCCCGATGCGTATCCCCGTTGGACGCCCCCTGCCCCGGAAAGTGCTTTAAAGTTGCGCAGATGTCTGTCTTGTGGAGCCCCTGTACAAAAGCGCTGACATATTGCGCCACCTTTTCTTCATCGCTGCCAAAGGAACGGTCGCCAATCTCTTCGTTCAGATCGCTTGTCCTGACGTCGGCCACAGGCGCAAAATCCACATTAAAGCCAAGCTCGCCAATCTCCGCCCCGATTGTCTTTCCCATCTCATAGACATATTTATCATCTTCCGTCTTTCCAATCTCTTCCGCAGATGGAAACGACGTTGTCCCCATATCTTGATTGGTGCCGATCCTCGCCACACGTCCCCCCTCTTCATCCACGGCGGTAAACAGCGGCAGGCTGCTTGCACGCTGCAGCTTCGAGAGCAGTTTGCGCGTCTGTTTTCTCTTTACGATATTTCTGGAAAACAGGATCACACCGCCGACATGATATGACGCCAGTGTTTTCTTCATCTCCCTGGTGCACTTCTGTAGCTCATAGTAATCCCCTTTTGTCCTGTCTAACTGCTCCAGATTGACAATAAAGACCTGTCCTACCTTTTCTTCCAGCGTCATATCGTCCACATAATCTGCCGCCATCTCTATCGCATCCTCCCACTCTAACGGTTCTTCCGTTTCCATCTGTTCCGAGCTTGCCTCGGAAGAAGTCTCGTACCGTTTGATTTCCGGACGGTTTCCCAAAAAGGGAGCGGAGCAGCCGCAAATCCCTATGGCGCATGATATCAAGACTGCAAAAGCAGCCGTTATTTTTCTATCTGTTCTAACCATCATCCTGTTTCCTTTCTGTCGGCAGTCCCACTGAAACCTGCCGTCTCCTGTCTATTGTGACGAAACAATGCAATTCTGTCAAGCGCTAACTCCAAACCATATTATTTTTAAACACAGGGCCGTCCCTTTTTCGTATACAGAACGTTTTTTATGAAACTGTCCAAGCTGCACCGCATATGATAAGACTGTAAATAAAATTATCCTGCCGAAAAACGGCAGAATGGAGGACTTTATGAGTGATTTAGCAGCAACAAATTGTGGTGGATGCAGTGGAAATGACAACGGATGTAGTTGGATTATCATCCTCTTACTCCTGTGCAGCTGCTGTGGAAATGGCAATGGCTTCGGTATGTCAGGCAACTCCTGTGGAGATGGCGGCTGCAGCTCTATCATCTGGATTTTACTTATCCTTAGCTGCTGCGGCGGCTGCAACTTCTAAAAAGCAGCCTCCGATCCGGCCTTCTTCTAATGGCCAAACGTCCCCGGTATCTTTCCCGCCATGCCGCCCTGCCTGCGGCGGGCGGTGCGGGAGATGCCGGGGCAGTATTACAGCCCCTCCAAAGGCTGATCGTTTAAAAAGCCGGTTCTGTTATCTCACAGCGCCGGCTTTTTTCTCCTTCTAATCTGTAAAAAGATCGTCGTTCCAATCTATCTGCAGCAGCTTCTGCCCTATTGATTCTTTTTTTCTTCCTTGCAGCGCACACAGTCTTTGTCTATCTCGTAGACTGTGTCGTCGTCAATGATCAATTCCCCGCCGCGGGCTGTCTTATACTCCGCCCGCGCCGCCTTTGTCTCCAATGCAGGCTGCTTTTCATTATTGTGATAGCAAAAATATCTCATAGAAATCTCCCTTTGGTATTTCACCTGAATCCAGTTTTCTCTACCAATATATGCAGGATCAGACCATTGCGAAACTATCACAAAATATATTATGCCAGACAAAGCACATTATTTCTCCCGGCAGGCTGGATTGCACGGCAAACTGCCACAAAATACAGAACGCCAGGCAAAGCAAGCCGGGACATCAGTTGGAAGCAAAAAAATCCCTGACCCTGTCCATCCTCGACGTCATAGAACAAAACAACAGATCCAAAACTGTCATTGCAACCATCGATTCCACAACCACGACCGCCCTCGGCACAATGATCGGGTCATGGCGTCCCCGGACACAGACTGCGATCTCCTCGCCGCTTCGGTTTACCGTCCTCTGCTCCCTGGAAATTGACGGCGTTGGCTTTACCGCCGCACGGATCACCAGGCTGCTGCCGTCGCTGATGCCGCCAAGCACTCCACCCGCGTGATTTGTAGCCTTTTTGACCACGCCATCCTCTTTCACAAAAGAATCGTTATTTTCAGAGCCAAAGGCCGCCGCGCAGGCAAAACCATCTCCAATCTCCACGCCCTTGACTGCCCCAATAGACATAACCGCTTTTGCAATATTGGCATCCAGCTTTTCAAAAACCGGCTCGCCTACCCCTACCGGAAGTCCGTTTACAACACATTCAATCACGCCTCCCACAGAATCCTGCTCTTTCATCTTTTGTTCCAATAACAGCTCCGCCTGCTCGGAGGCATCTAAATCCGGCATAAACAGCGGGCTTTTCCCAATATTTTCCCTGGAAACTTTTTCCCTGTCAATCTCGATTCCGCCAATCTCTGCGGCATACGCCATAACTTCAATCCCAAGTTCTTTTAATATCTCAGACGCCACGGCTCCCGCGGCAACCCGGCCGATCGTCTCTCTGCCGGAGGAACGTCCGCCTCCGCGGTAATCCCTGAAACCATACTTGCCGTCAAACGTAAAATCTGCATGTCCCGGCCTGTAATAGCCGGCAATTTCTGAATAATCCCTGGAGCGCTGAGATGTATTATACACGATCATGGAAATCGGAGTCCCTGTTGTCTTTCCCTCAAACACCCCGGATAAAATCTCCACTTCATCCCCTTCTTTGCGCGGTGTAGAATACCTTGTCTGCCCCGGCTTTCTCCTGTCAAGGTATCTCTGGATCGTCGCCTCCTCCAGGGCAAGCCCTGCCGGACAGCCGTCTACCACAACGCCAATCCCTTTTCCGTGGGATTCTCCCCATGTCGCCGCCTTAAAAATCTTTCCATATACCGAACCTGCCATAATTTCCCTCATTTCTGCGCCGCTTTTCACAGTCTGCCCGCACGGAAGCTATGCGCATAACGCAATGCCTGCGCGTAGCTTTTTCTTCCGGAAGTATCGAGCCAGGAAACTGAGACTGCGCGCGTAATACAATGTCTGTGCCGCAGCACAGACACAATACCTGTTCTTGTCTTTTGTCTCTATCGCGGAATCTCATTTAATCCCATTTTTTTCCTCACCTTGCGCAGCGTCTTGTTTGCATAATATGCCGCCTTTTCATCATTTTCCCGAATCAGGCCGTCTATATATGCCTTTTCACCAGAGAGGCGCGCATACTCGTCCTGCATCGGTTTTAATACAGAAATCACCGCTTCGGCAACCGCCTCTTTAAACTCTCCATATCCCCTTCCTTCAAACTCCTTTTCCGCATCGGCGATTGGCGTCCCGGAACAGGCGCTGTAAATTTCTAACAGATTGCTCACTCCCGGCTGCTCCTCACTGTAACGTATTTCGCTGAAAGAATCTGTCACCGCCCGCTTAAATTTGCGCACGATCGTATCCGGATCGTCCATCAGATAAATGCTCCCGTTTGGATTTTCATCGGATTTTGACATTTTCTGCGTCGGCTCCTGTAAACTCATGATCTTTGTACCCGCTTTTCCAAAAAACGGTTCCGGCACAGTAAAGACGTCTCCATAAACCGCATTTACCCGCTCCGCAATATCCCTGGTGATCTCGAGGTGCTGCTTCTGATCCTTCCCCACCGGCACAAAATCTGCCTGATATAATAAAATATCCGCCGCCATCAGAACCGGATAGGTAAACAGCCCTGCATTAATATTATCCTTATGCTTTGCCGCCTTATCCTTAAACTGCGTCATGCGGTTCAGTTCCCCGACATAGGTAAAACAGTTCAAAAGCCATGCCAGCTCTGCATGAGCGGAGACATGGGACTGAAAATAAATGCAGTTTTTCTTCGGATCCAATCCCGCCGCAATATATAAAATAAACAGATTTTTCGCCTTTTTCCGAAACTCTGCCGGATTCTGGCGTACTGTCAGAGAATGTAAGTCCATCACGCCAAAAAAACACTCATATTCTTCATTTAATGTCAGCCAGTTCTTTAACGCCCCCAGATAATTGCCTATCGTTAAATTTCCAGTTGCCTGCATCCCACTGTAAAGTACCTGTTTGTCATTTATCATGGTCGTTCTCCTTAAAATAAGCTTTTGAATTAAATTACACCAAAAGACGTTTTCTGTCAATCAGAAACACAGTCGATATTTTTGTGCCCGACAGTGCGGCAGGCTGCACATCATGCTTTTTGGGATGCCCCCGCACAGTAAATGGAATAGTCTGCCCATTTTCTTCATACATTGAAAAGAAATGACATTTATGTTTCCCAAAATGCAACGCATCATCCGGGAAACCGGGAGGAACCTATGGAATATCAAAATGAACACCAACGCCAGATGGCGATCTTAGAGGCAGCGCTTCCTTATGTAGAGCCGGTAAGCCGCCATGCCATCCAGATTTTATTACAGACAGATACACTGATCCATCTGGCAAGCCAGCATGTACCGGACACCTCTTACTCGCTCGAAGCTGCGGAGGCAGACGGGCAGGGCGAAACACAGAACCGCACCCAGCAAATGCTCCACTCAATCAGGCAGTACCTGACTCCCAGGGAATCTGACATGGTACAGACCATCCAAAATTTCCTGAGCGCACATAACCTGTTCCAAAATTACCGGGAATTTATCCGCAGCCAGGAGGACGGCGCAGAGGCGGAGCTTTCCGCGGCTTCCACCGGCGGAATGGTAAACCCGCTGCAGATGTTATTCCAGCTGATCAATGGCCTTGGCGCCCTCGGCAGTAGTTTTGGCGGCCTGTCTTCCGGCGAAGAGCAGTCAAACCAGAATAAGCTTCTGCGCGATTTTCTTCTGTCGCAGCTTAGCGCCGAACAAAAAGCAACCTTTGAACAAATACAAAATATCATGTATAATAACTAATGTGCTGACCCGTCCATTTCCGCCAATAGCGCAAAACAGGGCTCCAGCCAGTGATTATCTCATGATTGCTGTGCTATGTAACACAACATGGAGGCAAATCGAATGAATTTTAAAAAACACCCAGAATACCTGAAAATGGAACCAAAAAAACAGGAGATGGTCTCACTTCTGGCAGACACCCTGACCGGAAAAAACCTGACTGAGGCGCTCCCTTTTCTGGTACAATGGAAAAAACAAATGCAGAACGAAGGGCTTTCTTTCACGCCAGAAGAAAATCAAATCTTAACGAATCTTTTCATGGAACAGATGACGCCGGCGCAAAGAAAGCAATATGAATTTTTAAAACCGTTTATCAAAAACTGAATTTGGCGCGCCGCCTGCATTTCCCCCTTCCGCCCGACCGGCTCACACTCCCTTTGCACGCGGCAAAAATACCAAAGATTGGAGAAATTATGGAACAGCAGAACCAACAGGACAATATGACGGCATCTTTTGAGACAATCTCCGCACGCTTCCGCGCGGAAGCTGTCTCGCTGATTTCAGAAGACGCCATTGAAGAAACAGAACAGATTGAAAAAAGACGTTTTGACAATGCAAAATTGATCGGACTTTCCCCAAACCGCCTGGTGCAGGGAAACACTCTGCGTTACTGTAAGGAGCTGGTGCGTAAAAGGCAGCCTTTCTTTGCCTTTTACCGGCTCTTATGTTTTGTCACGGAAAGCTCCATTTATTCCCTGATCGGCGGCTGCCTGTCCAGCGCCGCTCTGTGTGTGTCCCAAAAAGGACGCCGCTTTTCTGGTTCCTTTGATGGCTTTTATCTGCTTCTTGCCATGGTAATGTTCTGCGGCTTCCGATATGCAAAAAATAATATCCGCAGCTCTGTCCTTTCCCGGATACAGCCGACCGGCTGCAAGGAGCAGGATTTTGCAGACACATTAAAAAAGAAACTGTCTTTTTCTAATATATTCCTTATCATCATCTTCGCCGGGGCTGCGGCAATGATCAGCGCGCTGAACGCATATCGGTTCCATGTACAGATCCCGGTTGACGTTTTTTCACTTTTTCTGGGATATGTCGGCTGCATGTTGGCCATGGGGATCCATAATACTCTCTATGACAGCCATCTCATGCCCTTTCTTGCTATCGGCGGGTTTATTTTAACTAAAAAACAGGAAAAAGAAATTGAAACAGCGGCAAATAAATATATCCGGCTAAGCTATGTCCAATTTTTAGGACAAGCGCGGATAACCCCGGGGACAGATGCAGATTTGCAAAAAAAACTGCAGACGCGCTGCAACACCCAGCGAACCTATATTGTCTTTGCACTGATCCTGCTGGTTTTGATCGACGCCGTCTGCATCTGGCAGATCGTGGCCAGAGCCGGAACTGCTGCGCTGATCATTTTTTTCATTGCGGCAGGCCTTGCCACACTCCTGTTTTTCACAGCGTTTCTGTCCGCCGCCTATGTCTTAAAAAAGCTCCGCACATGATCTTGCAGCCCTGCTTCAAAGCTTCTCTGCAATGCCGCTAATCTCCATCCGACAGGAAAACAACGGCAAAAAGAAACCTGCCCTCTTTCTTTCCTGAAACCCCGCTGTTCTCTCCATTCGGCAGGAAAACAACGGCAAAAAAACTGCCCTCTTTCTTTTCTGGAACCCCGCTGTTCTCTCCATCCGCCAGGAAAGCAATGGCAAAGAAAACTGCCCTCTTTCTTTTCTGGAACCCCGCCGTTCTCTCCATCCGCCAGGAAAGCAATGGCAAAGAAAACTGCCCTCTTTCTTCTCTGTAATCCCCAGCATTCAGACAAGCACGTCTGCCAGTAATAGAATTTCCTCTGACGGCGGCTTTAGATCCGGAACACAGATCACCTTACAGCCCGCCTGGTGCGCCGCCCGGACTCCATTTTCCGAATCCTCTAACACGATACAGTCGCCCGGCTCAGATTCCGCCCTCTCACAGGCAAGCAGAAAAATATCCGGAAATGGTTTAGAGCGCTCAACCATCTCTCCCCCAATGACAGCAGAAAAATAGCCAAGAAGCCCCGCCTGCTCCAGATATCTCTCTACCCTGTCCGTATGCGTAGAAGACGCCACAGCACAGAAAATCTTTTTCTCCATAAGATATCCCAGTAGCTCACAAATCCCCGGCTTCACCATAAAACCAACCGTATCTGCCACAGCCTCCACCCGTTTTACAGTAATCTCTGAAATCTCTTCAAACGGATAGTTCTCTCCAAACTGCCCGCACATATAATCTCTCAACAGTCTGCCGCCCATCCCCAATGTATTACAATAGATTTCCCTGGTAAGGCGATATCCATATTCCCTCATCACAACGGCAAGCTGCTCCATAAACAGTCTTTCCGTATCAAAGATCAGGCCGTCCATATCAAAAAGAACAGCCTTTCCCATCCCAAGCGTTTCCACCGCCTGTATCAAGTTGCTCTTTCTCACTGCCATCTCAATCTCCATTCCTTCCTCAAACACGGATTGCGAATGCCTGTTTTTTAAACTGTATCTTCTATCCCGCTATATACCCCGATACAATCCGGGGCAAACAGACCGGCCGCATTCCCTAAAAAATAATCCTGTCCCGCTACATCCCCCGATACAACTGGAGCAAACGAACCGATCGCATTCCCTAAAAAACAATCCTGTCCCGCTACATCCCCCGATACAACTGAAGCAAACGGACCGATCGCATTCCCTAAAAAACAATCCTGTCCCGCTATATCCCCTGATACCTGCTGTTACTGCGGTATTCCTTTGGCGTACAGCCTATCGTCCTTAAAAACACCTTATTAAAATAGCTGATATTATTAAATCCCGTCAAATTTGCAATCTCCCCGACCTTCTTATCCGTCTCCTGCAAAATCCGACAGCTCTGCAGAATGCGGTAACGCAAAATATACTGCATGGGGGATAACTTGAAATTTTTCTTAAACACCCGGCAAAACTGTCCTTCACTCATCGGTATCAGATCAGCCAATTCTTTTAACGTGACCTCATAGGCAAAATTTTCTTTGATATATTGAATGACAATCTCCAGCCGCTCCGGTATTTGCTCCTCCAGCGCATTTTTCCTGATACTCTTTCCATGCTCGTACATCAGATTCCACACCGATAAAATCGTGCTGCGCACCAATAGCTCATGCCTCTCCAACTCATGTTCCGGACAGCGGCTGATCTGCGCCAGAAGATATACAACCTCCTGATGCCAATCTGCCTGCCGCTGCATAAGCTGTTCTGAAAATCGTCTCTGCCAGCCAGGCATTTCATGTCCCGGCTCCAACGCAGGCTCTGCCGCTTTCCCATCCGCCCCGGTGCGCCAGCTCAGATATTCCTGCAGCTGAAAACGTCCGTTTAATATCGGACGGATATATTTTTTAGCAAACGCACTCTGCATATCATCATCCAGCGCCTCATAAGAAAAAACCACTGCAAAAAAAGTACACGCCTTCCGCCCAACCGACTTTGCAGAGTGTAACAGATTCGAGTTGATAAAAACAAAATCTCCCGCCACAAGCCGATATTCTCTGTCCTCAATCGTAAACAGGATCTCCCCCTCTGTCAGCACCAGGAACTCAAACTCCTGATGCCAGTGGAGATAAAAAATGACCTCCGTCCCCTCTGGATACTGGAGTTTGTGCAAGCCGACAGGCAATGCCACAGTCCCATGCCGCTGCTTTTCCTCAAAATCCTTCTTTCCGCTCATTCTCGCTCCCATTCTGATCCAGGCTAAAAATAACGGCTGTCCCTTTCGTCCATTTTAACGCCCCGATCCTATTCCAGATTTTGCTTTGCCCTCAACCAATCTAACGACAATCTCCCAAATTCCTGTAGCACAGCAAAAAATATGCAAACTTCCAATTCACGGTTTAAGCGCCGTGACAGGGACAACATAAACGCCGTCCGGTCTCCGATATGCCATATTAGACATTCCACATATCACGCATAAAATCTTAGGCGGCGTATCTCCTTCTCTTTCCATGATCTCTTTTAACTTTAATAATTCTTGTGCCGCATCGTCAACCTGATTTGCCCCAAGCTTGATCTCAAAGGCTCCCCAGACGCCGTCAGGAAATTCAATAACGGCATCTGCTTCATTTCCTTTTTCGTCTCTGAAATGAAATAAATCCGCATCATGATATCCTGCATATATTTTCAAATCGTGCTCGCACAGGCTCTCAAAGATAAATCCAAACGTATTTAAGTCATTCAGCAGCATCTGTGGCGTCGCCCCTAACGCCGCCACTGCCAGTGAGGGATCTGCAAAATGTCTCTTCGCCGCCTTTAACAGCCTTCTCGAAGACCTTAGGTTCGTACTGTACGCCGGCTGGTCGTTTAAGATAAACAAGCGGTTAAAAATATCCAGATAATCAGAAATTGTATCGCGGTCAATTTCTATCTCATCTTTTGCACCGATATCTTTCCTGAGTGTACTGTTGCTCGCCAATGTGCTTTCATTTCTCCCCAGAGAATGCAGGAGAGACCATACCTTGCGCGAATCCCTTTTTGCCCCGTCCGTATTAAACATATCGTCGTCCACTACGGTTTTCAGGTATTCGCTTGCCAGCCGCCCGCAGGTTTTTTTCGGTGTTTCCAGATTTCCCGGCCAGCCGCCCCTTACTGCATAATAGATCAGCCGCTCTAATGCAACTTCTCCCGTTGCGATATTTTCAATCCTTTCCTCAAACAAGTCTTTTAAAGAT